>NZ_CP030287.1:8376530-8534239 GCF_003287935.1 Streptomyces sp. ICC1 | reverse complement strand
TTGCGCGTGGACCTGCTGCCGGTGCCGGCGGCGCCCGCGAACCCGGAAGCCCTGCGGGGCCTGCGCGTCGGTGTCGTCGGGGACGGCCAGGGCCTCGCGCCCGCGCTCACCGCGGCCTTGACGTCCCTCGGCGCCCTGCCGGTGGAGCTCGCCGAGGCGGACGCCGGCTTCGACGCGGTCCTCGACCTCTCCGCCCTGCGGCCCGGCGCCGTGCCCGTGATGCCCGAGGTCTTCCCCGGACTGCGGCGGGCCCTGACCGCGGGCGTGGACCGGCTCCTCCTGGTCACCGCGCACGGCGGCACCCCCGGGGCCGGACTGCACGGCTTCGCCCGCAGCGCCGCCCTGGAGTTCCCCGGCCGGCTCATCCGCGCGGTGGACGTCCACCCCAAGGAGGACCCCGAGCGGATCGCGGCGCAGCTCCTCGCCGAGCTGGGCTGCGAGCTGCCCGGCCCCCTCGACGCCGCGGGCTCCGCCGCGGACCCCGACACCGCCCCCGCCTCCGTCGGGTACACCGCCGAGGGCGTACGGACGACCCGCCGGCCGGTGCCCGCACCGCTCGCCGCCCCCGCCGGCGGACGGCCCCCGCTCGACCGGGAGTCCGTGGTCCTGCTCACCGGCGGGGCCCGGGGGATCACCGCACGGACCGCCCTCGCGCTGGCCCGGGCCACCGGATGCCACGTCGAGCTGATGGGACGTACGCCCCAACCCCCCTCCGAGGCCGACGGGTTCGGGCACGCCGCCGACCGGGTCGCCCTGCGCGCGGCCCTGATCGCCACCGGGCTGCGCACCCCCGCGGAGATCGAGGCCGCGGCCTCGCGGATCCTCGCCGAGCGCGAGGTGCGGGCCACCCTGTCGTCCCTCGCCGCCGTGGCCGCCTCCGTGCGCTACCACTGCGCGGACGTCACGGACGAGCGGGCGGTCCGGGCCGTCGTGGCCGACGTACGGGCGCGGCACGGGCGGCTCGACGGCATCGTGCACGGCGCCGGGACGCTGTCCGACGGACTGCTCCGGGACAAGCAACCCGCCGTGTTCGCGGAGGTGTTCACCACGAAGGTGACCGGAGCCCGCCACCTCGCCGCCGCCGCGGCCGAGCACGGCACGGCGCCCGCGCCCCGGTTCCTGGCCCTGTTCGGCAGCGTGGCCGGGGTGTACGGAAACCGCGGCCAGAGCGACTACGCCGCCGCCAACGACGCCCTCGACACCCTCGCCCACACCTGGGCGACCGGCGGTGGCGGCGCGGCCTTCCCGGGCCGGGTGCTGTCCCTGGACTGGGGTCCCTGGGCCGCGGAGGCGGGCGGGATGGTCAGCCCCGAACTGGCCCGTGCGTACGCCCGGCGCGGCATCCCGCTCATCGAGCCGGAGGCGGGCGCCGCCGCGTTCCTCGCCGAACTCGCCCACGGGAGCGACGTACAGGTGGTCCTGATGGCCGGGGGGAGTGGGGAGCGTGGCTGACCGGCGGCGGCAGCGCGGCCCGCGTCCGGCCGACGCGGCGATCGTCGGGATGGGCGTGGTCTTCCCGGGCGCCGCGGACCTGGCGCAGTACCGCGGCAACCTCCTCGCGGGCACCGACTGCATCGGCGACGTGCCGCCGGGGCGCTGGGACCCCGAGGTGTACTACGACCCGGCCGGCGCCTCCGGACCGGTGGCCGGCGACCGGTTCTACTGCCGGCGCGGCGGCTTCGTGGACGGGCTCGCCGACTTCGACCCGACCCGGTTCGGGATCATGCCGGCCGCCGTGGAAGGCGCCGAACCGGACCAGATGCTGGCCCTGCACGCGACGGCCGCGGCGATCGCCGACGCGGGCGGCGAGGACCGGCTGCCCGCCGACCGCTCACGGATCGGGGTGGTGCTGGGGCGCGGCGGATTCATGGGTGTGGCCACGGCCCGCCTCGACCAACGCGTGCGCACAGCACACCAGTTGGCGCAGACCCTGCGGGAACTCGCGCCCGAGCTGGGCGAACGCCGGATCGCGGCCGTGCGCTCCGCCTTCCAGGACGCCCTGGGACCGGAGCGGCCGGACGCCTCGATCGGGCTCGTGCCGAGCTTCACGGCCGCCCGGACCGCCAACCGGCTCGACTTCCGCGGCCCCGCCTACACCCTGGACGCGGCCTGCGCCTCCTCGCTGCTGGCGGTCGACCAGGCGGTGGGACTGCTGGCCGGCGGGCGCTGCGACGCGGTGGTCGCCGGGGCCGTGCACCACTGCCACATCGCCACCCTGTGGAGCGTGTTCACGCAGCTGCGGGCCCTGAGCCCGAGCGAGCGCATCCGGCCCTTCGACCGCCGGGCCGACGGGACCCTGCTGTCCGAGGGCACGGGCGTGGTGCTGCTGAAGCGGCTGGCGGACGCGGAGCGGGCCGGCGACCGGATCTACGCCGTGATCCGCGGCACGGGCGTCGCGGGCGACGGCAAGGCGGCCAGCCTGATGAGCCCGCTGGTCGCCGGCCAGGTGCAAGCGCTGGAACGGGCCTGGCGGGAAGCGGGCCTGGACCCGCGGGCGCCCGGCGCCCTGGGACTGATCGAGGCGCACGGCACCGGGACCCCGGTCGGGGACGCGGCCGAACTCGACACCCTGGCCCAGGTGTTCGGTCCCCCCGGCGCGGGCGGCGGCGACGGCGACGGTATCGGCTTCGGCTCCGTGAAGTCGATGCTCGGGCACACCATGCAGGCCTCCGGCATGGCCGGGCTGATCAAGGCGGCCCTCGCGGTGTACGAGGGGGTGCTGCCGCCGACCCTGCACCTGGAGGAACCCCACCCGGACCTGGCGCGGACCCGGATGCGGCCGGTGACCACGGCCGGACCCTGGGAGCGCGGACCGGCTCCGCGCCGGGCCGGGGTCAACGCCTTCGGCTTCGGCGGCATCAACGCGCACGTCGTGCTGGAGGAGGCGCCCGGAGCCGTGCACCGGGCCGCGCCCGTACGGCGGTTCCTGCCCCTGGGCGGCGCGGCCGCGCCGGTGGGGACCGTCGAGCGGGAGGACGTGCTCCTGATCGGGGCGGCCGATGCGGCGGAACTGTCGGCCAGGCTCGCGGCCGGCTCCCCGGCGTCCGGTGGCGAGGGGCCGTGCCGGCTCGCCGTGCTGGGGCCGACGCCCCAGCGCCTCGCGCTGGCCGCGAAGGTGGTGGCGCGCGGCAAGGCTTGGCGGGGGCGCGGGGACGTGTGGTTCGCACCGCAGCCGCTCGGTGGCCGGGTGGCCTTCCTGTTCCCGGGCCTGGAACCGGAGTTCACCCCGGCACTGGACGACGTGGCGGACCGGCTCGGGCTGGAGCGCCCGCGGCTGAGCCGGGGCGGCGAGCTGATGGAGCGGGCCCTGGACGCGATCGCGACCGGCCGCTTCCTGGCCCGCGCGCTGCCGGAGCTCGGCGTCGAAGCCGATGTGCTGGCGGGCCACAGCCTGGGGGAGTGGGCCGGAATGGTCGCGGCCGGCATGTATCCCGAGGACACGGCCGACCTCTTCCTCGACTCGCTGCGTCCGGGGTCGCTCAAGGTTCCCGACCTCCTCTACGCGGCGTTGGGATGCGGAACCCGGCGGGCGGAAGCGGCGCTCCACGGCCTCGACGCAGTGGTGGTCAGCCACGACAACTGCCCCCACCAGTCGGTGATCTGCGGGGAGCCCGGCCAAGTGGCCACCGTGCTCGCCCGGTTGCGGGCCGAAGGGGTCCTCGGCCAGGAACTCCCCTTCCGCTCCGGATTCCACACTCCGATGTGGGAGCCCTACCTCGGCCAGGTCCGCGCGGCGTTCGGGCGGCTGCCGCTGCGCCCGGGCACGCGCCCGCTGTGGTCGGCGACCACCTGCGAGCCGTTCCCCGCGGACCCGGACGACGTGCGCCGCCTCGTGGTGCGCCACCTCCTGGAGCCGGTCCGGTTCCGCGAGCTGACGCTCCGCCTGTACGAGGAGGCGGGCGTCCGCAGCTTCGTCACGCTGGGCCCGGGCAGCCTGCCGGGCTTCGTGGAGGACACCCTGCGCGAGCGCCCCCACCTGTCCGTCGCGGCCTCCTCTCCCCGCCTCACCGGTCTCGCCGCCCTGCGGCGCACCTGCGCCGCCCTGTGGACCGAGGGCCGCGCCCCGCGCTGGGAGCGCCTGCTCCCGGCGGGGCCGGACACCGCGGGCCGGGCGGCCGCCGTACCGCCCGCCGCACCGCCCGCCCGGCCCGCCCCGGCGGCCCGCGGGCGGACCGTGCCCCTGGACCTCGGGTCCCCGCTGGTCCGCCTCGGCGAGGCGGCGCGCACGCGCCGCCTCAGATGTGTATACGGCGCAGCCGCGGGATGCGTGCCCGAACCCGGACGTGGAGTCGCCCGTCCCCCGTCCCCCGCATGCGCGCACTCCTCGACCGCTGCCTGAACGGCGCTGCCACCCCACCGGCGTAGGCCCGACGCCGACACGGGCGACGGGGGACGGGGGACGGGCGACTCCACGTCCGGGTTCGGGCACGCATCCCGCGGTCCTGCGCGTGGGGGTGGTCTCGGGCACCAGCCCGTGTCGTTCCGGGCACCGACGGCTTTGAACGGGCATGAAGATGTCCACACACCCGGTGCCGGTAGCGGCGGCGGCGGTGGTCGTACTCGCGTGCGCGGTCTCCGCCTCCGCGTCCCCGGCCTCCGCGTCCCCGGCCTCCGCCACGCCGCGCTACACGTGCTCCAGCGGCACCAAGTCGATCGACGATGCCGGGTACTCCGGCCCCTGGCCCGACAACTGGGAGGTGACCGTGTCGGTGTGCGCAGCGCGCTCCGGGGCCACCGTGTACGCGTACGCCGACATCAGGTGGGACGGACCCGCCTTCTACTCCACCACCGACGCGACGATCTTCGACGGGGCCAAGGCGCGGGTGCAGATCAAGCGGTCCCGCGAGGGCACCGACCCCGTCGTGGCGGAGAAGGACTTCCCGGAGCTGGAGGAGCGGATGGAGAAGGCCACCTCAAACGGGGACCGCAACGGGAGCTACCGCACCCCGACCATCCGCCACCGCGCCGGCCCCGGCGCCCTCGGTGACGCGGTCCTGTACCTGGACTGGCACGAGGACGGGCACGGCTACCGGGGATACGACTACACCGGTTCCCCGTCCGTCTGACCCCGGGCCGGTCACTTCCGCCAGAACAGGTGGTGCGCCACCCCGCTGGGGCTGGGGACGACCTCCAGGTGGAACCGGTCGAGCAGTTCGTCGGGGGACTCCCAGAGCCGCACTCCGGACCCGAGCTTCATCGGCGAGACCGCCACGTGCAGGGTGTCGACGAGGTCGGCGTCGAGGAACTGCCGAATGGTCGTGGCTCCGCCGCCGAGCCGGACGTCCTTGCCCCGTGCCGCCTCCCGGGCCTGTTCGAGGACGGTGGCAGGGTCCCCGTCGACGAAGTGGAACGTGGTGTCGGAAAGCGTGAGCGAAGGACGGTGGTGGTGAGTCAGCACGAACACCGGGGTGTGGAACGGGGGTTCGTCACCCCACCACCCCTGCCACTCGTGGTTCTGCCAGGGCCCGCGCTGGGGACCGAACTTGTTGCGGCCCATGATCTCGGCGCCGATGTTGCGGGGGTAGTCCCGCGTGAGGTAGTCGTCCAGCCCCCGGCTCCCCCCGGGGGCGGTGCGCATGGGCCAGCTCGCCGTGGCGCCGGCCCAGGCGAACAGCCTTCCGGGATCGACATGACCGAACGGCCTCTCGAGGGTCTGGTCCTCACCGGCACCGATCCCGTCACTCGAGACGTTGAAGTTCTGGACCCTCAGCAGCTGAGCCATGTGCTCCTCCTGTGTTGTCGACCACGGTGGTGACGTGCCGGGCCGGGAAAACCCATCGCCTCGTCCGCTCGCCGCGTCCTGCCATCTCACCCCACCTGCCCGCGGCCGGTGTCAGCCGACACACCGGCATTCGCTCCGGACACGGCTTCCCCCGGGGGCTCCGGCGTTCAGTCGCGGAGTGTCAGCCGGGAGTTCGCCAGCCGTCCTTGTTCGAGCAGGACTCGTAGTCGTAGCCGCCGTCGCGCTGTCAGTGCAGTCCGCTGTACGCGGCCATCACGATTTCCATGCCGCGGTTGTCCTCCTGCCGCTCGCGGTCGATCATCCGGTTCATGACGTACGCCACCGTCATGCGTGCGTCGGGGTCGCTCACGACCAGTGAGCCGCCCCAGCCGCCCCAGCCGAAGGTGTTGCCGAACTTGCCGAAGCCCGCCGTCCAGGACATCGGCGTCCGCAGAACGCGGTCCTCGCCGCTGAAAACCTCCTGCCGCGCGGGTTCGCAACCCCGCGGGGACAGCAGTCGCACACCGCCCGCCGTTCCCTGGTTCGCCAGTACCGACTGGACGAGGGCGACCGAGCGAGCGTTGCCGAAGCCGTTCACCGCAGGGATCTGCGCACGGCGCCAGGCCGAGGAGTTGACGTCCCTGACCCGGATGACGGCACCGGTGTTCTCCCGGCGTGCGCCGTCCGGTCCGGGCGGCGCGCTGGCGGCGTACTCGTCGGTCAATGACGGCGGCGGGATGAGGGGTGCGACGCGGTGGTCGTGCTCCGCGGAGAGCCCGATGTGGAAATCCGCGCCCAGCGGCTTGGCCACCTCCTCCGCGAAGAACTCGCCGAGGCCGCGGCCGGTGATGCGGCGGACGATCTCACCCACGAGGAATCCGAAGGTGAGTGCGTGATAGCCGGCGGCCGTTCCCGGTTCCCATTCGGGCGCCTGCGCCGCCAGCCCTGCCGTCACGCTTTCCCCGTCGTAGAGCTCCTCGACCGCCCTCAGCCCGGACAGATCCGGCAGCCCCGCCGTGTGCGACAGCACGTGCCGCACCAACACGCCTTCCTTGCCGGCAGCGGCGAACTCCGGCCAATAGGCGGCGACCGGCGCGGACAGGTCGAGCAGGCCCCGGTCGGCCAGGATCAGCGCACACAGGGCGGTCATGTTCTTGGTCGTCGAGTTCACTCCGGTGAGCGTGTCGCGCTCCCAGCTGACGGAACGGTCCGCATCGGCGTACCCGCCCCAGATGTCGACCACCGGCTCGCCGTCGACGTAGACGGCCGCCGAGGCGCCCACGTCGTCCTTGTCGAGCAGAGCTGCGAGTGCCTCCCGGACCGGGGCGAAACGGGGCTCACAAAATCCCTTAATGTCTGTCATGGGTGTAAGCCTCAGGTGGCGCCAGGGCCTCCTGCCCCACAATTCCCGCACCGGTTTTGTCGGGCGGGACGCGATCGTGGAGACACGATGGGGACACACGGAGGAAGGACGGACGGCGTGCTGGAGCGGCTGAATCAGGCGCTGGACCACCTGGAGACCTGCCTCGACCGGGAGATCGACATGGCCGAGGTGGCCCGGATCGCCGCGGTGTCGGAGTACCACTTCCGGCGGCTGTTCTCCGCGCTCGCCGGGATGCCCCTCCCGGTCTACGTGCGGCGCCGGCGGATGACGCTCGCCGGGGCCGACGTGCTGGCCGGGGAGCTGACGCTGCTCGATGTCGCGGTGCGCTACGGGTACGGCTCGGGCGAGGCGTTCGCCCGGGCGTTCCGGTCGGTGCACGGCATCGGGCCGGGCGAGGCCCGCCGCACGGGTGCGGTGCTCACGGCACAGCCCCGCATGTCCTTCCGCGTCGTCGTCGAAGGCAGTACGGCCATGCGGTACCGGATCGTGGAGAAGGAGTCGTTCCGGGTCGTCGGGAGGAAGGCCCGGGTCCCCCTCGTGCACGAAGGGCTCAACGCGGCCGCCGCGGCGCACCTGGCGAGCCTGGACGAGCAGGCGATCGTACGGATGAAGTCGCTGGCGGACCGGGAGCCGGAGGGGATCCTGTCGGCGCTGGTGCACCTGACCGACAGCCGGGAGGAGGGCGCCGAGGTGGACTACTGGATCGGCGCGGTGACCGGTCCCGAGACGGCGACCGAGGCGGCGACCGAGGAGCTCGACGCCCTCGACGTGCCGGCCGGCACCTGGGCGGTCTTCGACAACCGCGGGCCCTATCCGAGCGCCCTCCAGGAGCTGTGGCGGGACGTGTTCACGCAGTGGTTCCCCTCGAACCCGTACACGAGCCGGCCGGGGCCGGAGCTGCTGCGGACGCAGCCGGTGGAGGTCGGAGCGGAGACCGGCTCCCAGCTGTGGATCCCGGTCGAGCGGGGCAGCGGGGGGTGAAGACCCCGTCCCGGAGGTCGCCGGGACCACCGGGACCGCCGGCTGATCACCAGCCCCGTCCATCCGGCAGGACACCGTCCCCGGCCGAGTTCAGAACGCGTTGCGCCGCCGAAGGCCGAACGTGCGGCCGTCCGGGTCGACGAGCAGCCGGTACAGCGGCATCGTGAAGCGCCGCTTGGCGTACGAGAGGTCGGGCGGACGGTAGGCACGCAGTCGGCCGGGCGGCTTCGGGCCGCGGCCGCCGCCCTCGTGCCAGGCGTCCAGCGCGGCAGCGCTCGCGGCGAACGCCTCGAAGGCCCGTACCGGGTCGCAGAGCGGGTCCGGGTCACACGGGGAGTCCGGGCCGCCGGGGGAGTCGGGGGAGTCGGGGGCCCGAGATCTAACAGGAGTAGATCGTCGGCAGCGTCAGATGGGGATAAGAGACAGGTTCACGGGGGTCGGCGAGCCGGGTCTCGGCGCCGGTGGCGGTGTCCAGGACCCAGAGGCTGTCGAGGGGGTCGGTGGGGCCGGTGGAGCGGAGGAACCAGAGGAGCCGGCCTTCGTCGCCGAACGCGAAGGCGCGCGGGGCGCCGTGGGTGAAGCGGGCGGTGCTCGCGGAGAGCCGGAGGAAGTCGTCCATGCGAGCAGTGTGTCATGTGAAATGGCACATAACACATACCACATTGGCTAGGCCGTTCGAGTGGTAGACCCCGGGGCACGGGTTTAGCGTCGAAAAAGTGGACCAGAACGCATCGCCGAGCAGCACCAGCACCGGGACCGACGGCAAGGTCCGTGGCGGAGGCAACGGGCTCGCCCTGCTCGTGATCGCTTCCTGCCAGCTCATGGTCGTTCTCGACATCACCATCGTGAACATCGCGCTGCCGCACATCCAGACCGCCCTCGGCTTCTCCACCGAGAGCCTGTCCTGGGTGGTCAACGCCTACACCCTCACCTTCGGCGGCCTGCTCCTCCTCGGCGGCCGCACCGGCGACATCCTCGGCCGGCGGCGGGTCTTCGTCTTCGGCGTGCTGCTCTTCGGCCTCGCCTCGCTGCTGGGCGGATTCGCCCAGAACTCGGGCCAGTTGATGGCGGCACGCGCCCTCCAGGGCGTCGGCGGCGCCATCGCCTCGCCGACCGCGCTCGCACTCATCACCACGACCTTCCGCGAAGGGCCCGAACGCAACCGGGCCTTCGGCGTCTTCGCCGGCGTCTCGGCGGGCGGCGGCGCGATCGGACTGCTGGCCGGCGGCATGCTCGTCGAGTGGCTCAACTGGCGCTGGGTGCTCTTCGTCAACGTCCCCATCGCCCTGCTGATCGCCGTGGTCACCCCGAAGGTGATCAGCGAGTCCCCGCGCCACTCCGGGCACTTCGACTTCGCGGGCGCGCTGCTCTCCACCGTCGGCATGGTCGCGCTGGTCTACGGCTTCATCCGAGCTTCCCAGGAGGGCTGGGGGGACGGGCTGACGCTCGCCTCCTTCGCGGCGGCCGTGATCCTGCTGGCCCTCTTCATCGTCAACGAGCGGCGCTCGCCCCAGCCGATCACCCCACTGCACATGTTCGCCGACCGCAACCGGGCCGGCACCTACGCGATCATGCTCTTCTTCGCCTGCGCGATCTTCGGCATGTTCTTCTTCCTGACCCTCTTCGTGCAGAACGTGCTGGGCTTCAGCCCGCTGCGGGCCGGGCTCGCCTTCCTGCCGGTCAGCGCGATGATCGCGGTGACGGCGGGGATCACCGCCCAGGGGCTGCCGAAGTTCGGGCCCAAGCCGTTCATGGTGACCGGATCCCTCCTCGCCGCCGCCGGACTGGCCTGGCTCACCCTGACCGACATCCACTCGACGTACCTGGGCAGCATCCTGGGCCCGATGCTGCTGTTCGCGGCCGGCATGGGCATGCAGTTCGTGTCCCTGACCCTGATGGCCCTGTCGAACGTCTCCGACCGGGAGTCGGGCGCGGCCTCCGGGCTGCTGAACGCCATGCAGCAGGTGGGCGGTTCGCTCGGCCTGTCCATCCTGGTCACCGTCTTCGGCACGGCCAGCCGCAACGAGGCCAAGAACCAGGCGGGCTCCTTCCTGAGCACGGCGACCCCGGAGCAGAAGGCCTTCTTCGCCCGCACCAAGCAGTACCCGAAGCCGTGGAGCGACCAGGTCCTCACCTCGGGCGTGAGCGCGGCCTTCGTGGCCGCCGCCGCGTTCACCCTGGTCACGGCGCTGATCGCGCTCTTCGTGATCCAGGTCCGCCCCTCGGACCTCGCCCGGCTCCAGGGCAACCACACCCCGACGGCGTCCTAGGCCCGCCCGGCAGGATCCGAAAGAGACGGCCTAGCTCCCCGGGGCGGCCAGGGAGCGGCGCAGGCGGGCCGCGTCCCGCGCGGTGTTCATGCGCAGCGAGAGCCAGGAGCCGTCCGGGAAGGCGAGGTCCACGCGGGTGCGGCGCCGGCGGGGGCGCGGAATCCGGCGCAGCGCGGCGGCCGTGGTGCGGGCGGCGCGCGAGGGGTCGGAGCGGCCCCAGGGCGGATGGGCCGTCAGCCGGCCCGGCTCCACGCGGAAGGTGGCCCCGGGGCCGTGCTCCCGGGCCTGCCACCGCGTCCAGTGGAACCCGTACAGGGCCAGGGCGAGTCCGCCCGCTTCGCTGTGCCAGCCGCCGCGCAGGGCCGGGCCGTGCAGCAGGCGGCCGGCGAGGCGCGCGGCGCGCTCCAGGGGGTCGAGCAGGGCGGCCGCCGCGTCGGCGAGGTCGTCGGGCAGGGCGGTCAGGAACCGGACGGCGAAGAAGCGGCCGAGCCGGTGGGAGAACGGCGGACGTGCGGGGAGCCCGGGGAGCAGCGCGTACGGCGGCCGACGTGCATACGGGGACAACTGCCCCGGAATCTCCTCTTCCATCGGGACATCATGACCGCCGGTGCGTCAAGCGTCCACGCGCCGGACCCGGCAGCGCGCCGGACCCCGGGTCTGCAGGGTGATCCCGGCGCCGACGGGGATGTCGGTGTCCACCGCCTCGAACGCGCAGGTCCGCAGGATCATCGCGAGCGCGATCACCGACTCCAGCATCGAGAAGTGCTGACCGATGCAGGCGCGCGGTCCTCCGCCGAAGGGGAACCAGGCGTAGCGCGGCCGGGCCGCCTCCGCCTCCGGGGTGAACCGGTCGGGGTCGAAGCGCTCCGGGTCCGGCCAGTAGCGGGGGTGGCGGTGGGTCACCCAGGGGGCCAGGATGACGTCGGCGCCCGCCGGGATCGTGTGCCCGTCGACCTCGGTGGCGGCGACCGAGCGCCGGCCGATGGTGGGGGCCGCGGGGTAGAGCCGCATGGCCTCCTTGAGCACCTGCGTGAGGTACGGGAGCCGGTCGAGGTCGGCGGCCTCGGGCGTACGGTCGCCCAGGACGGCGGCGATCTCGGCGCGGGCCCGGTCCTGGACCTCCGGATGGCGGCCGAGCAGGTGCAGGGAGAAGGCCAGCGAGGTGGCGGTGGTCTCGTGGCCGGCGAGGAGGAAGATCAGGACCTGCTCGCGCAGTTCGGTGGCGTCGAACTCCCCGTCGTCCGCGCTCGTGGCGGCGGCCAGCAGCGACAGCAGGTCCTGGCCCCCGCCCTCGGCGTCTGCGTCTCCGCTGCCTTCGCCTCCGCCGCTTCCCCGCCGCTCGGCGATGATCCTGTCGCACGCCCCGTACAGCTCGTCCAGGGCGGCGGCCGCCCGCTTGTTGCCCGGCGTGGGCCAGCTGCGGGGGATGTTGAGCGGGGAGTAGCCGCGGCGCAGCGTGTACTCGGTGATGACCGGAAAGCAGCGGTGCACGACATCGGCGGTGGCGTCCACGTCGGTGCCGAAGAGGATCCGGGAGACCGCGCGCAGCGCGAGGACCATCATCTCGTCCGCGACGTCGACGGTCCCGTCCGCAGCCTTCTCCCAGCCGGCCAGGGTCGCGGCGGTCTCGGCCGCGACGGCGTGCGCGTACCCGTCCACCCGGCGCTTGGTGAACAGCGGCTGGACCAGCCGCCGCTGGCGCAGGTAGTCCTCGTCCTGGCTGGTCAGCAGGCCGTTGCCGAAGGAGTCGCGGACCTCCTGGTAGAAGGCGTTGTCCTTGCGGAAGTTGGCCGCCTGCGAGGCCAGCACCTGCTGGACCCCCTCCGCCGAGAAGACGCAGTGCAGCTCGGCGCGCAGGCCGGGCGGGCCGGCGGTGATCCGGACGACGTCGCCGTGCTCGTGCAGCGCCCGCAGGTACGTGCCGAGCGAGTCCGATTGCAGGTCGGCGAGCGAGCCGAGCAGCGGGGTGCCCGGGAGCAAGGGTGTCCGCGTACCGGCGCGGCTGTCCGCCCGTGTGGTTTCTGCTGCCATGGCCCCGTCCTCAGCGCTGTAGCCGACGGGTCGATTCTGCGGCCCGCCGCGGCCCCGGACGAGGCCCTGCGCCGCGAACGGCCGGAACCCGCCGCTGCCCCGGGGCGGGCCCACTGGCCTACTTGTCGCAGGCGATGCCGTCGTTGTCGCGGTCGAGGTGCTTGCCGTAGCCGGGCTGGCCGCGGCGGATGGGGGCGGCGCCGGCTGCCTTGGCCTCGGTGCAGTTCTTGTAGTAGACGTCCTTCGGCCCCGGGGCCGGGGTCGGGGAGGAGGCCGGCGGCTTCGGCTTGGCCGGCGTCGCGGCGTGCGGGGGTGTGGAGGCGGAGGCGGGGGGCCTCCCGCTACCACTCCGCGCTGCGCCAGCGGACGGACATCGAGGCGCCGGCCGCCGCCGTGTCCGGGCGGAAGGACAGCTCGGCCCGGCCCGGTTCGAAGGTGAACAGCTCCTCCGGGCCGCTGTCCGCGGTGGCCGTGTGCCGGCGCGAGGCGGTGCCGTTGAGCGTGACCGTGCCGGCGGCGGTGTCCACGACCAGCTCGTCGCCGGCCGTCAGGTCGATCCCGTAGCGCAGGCGGCGGCGGCTGAGCCGCTCCGTGACGGAGGGCGTGCCACAGGGGCCGCGGAAGGTGATGACCGGATGGGTCGGCGCGGAGCCGTCGTTGTCGGCGCTCGCGTCACCCGTCTTGGAGGCCGTGCCCCAGCTCAGGGGCCAGACCAGCGGCCAGGTCAGACCGCTCTCCGGCTCCGGCGCGGACACCACCGCCGACTGCTCGTCGACGAGGTAGCGGCGCGGGTCGGTGGCCAGCCACTGCACGGACGCCTTGGCCGCGCCCTGGGTGGCGTACACCCGGTCGGCGGGGACGATGCGCTGGCTGATCCGGGCCCGTACGGCCAGGATCTCGCCGTGCAGCCGGACCGCGAGCCAGCGCTCGTCCTCACCGAGGGTCAGCGCCTGGCGCAGGGCCCGGACGGTGGCCAGGGAGGCGCCCCGCTCGGGGACCATCCACAGGGTGCCGCCGACCTTGCGGGACTTGGCGTAGCGGGCGCCGGACCAGGAACCGTGGCCGGTGGGGCGTTCGGCGTCCGAGCTGTCGTACTCGGGCAGGTCCTCCCAGCCGCTGAGGCCGGCCTTCTCGATGGTGTAGGGGGTGCCGGGGCCGAAAAGGATCCCGGCCCACTGCATCTGCCCGTCCTGGGTGATGAGTGAGCCGGGTTCGAGATCGGCGGTGTGGGTCTGCGTGGTCTCGGCCATGACGGCCGTCACCTCATCTCGGGTGGGGGCGGTGGATCCGCGCGGGGGTCATGCGTGGGCGGCGACGAGGAACAGCAGGTCCTCGGCGGTGGACCGGGGGCCCGCGCCCGCCTCTTCGCGGAACTCCTTCACGCGGTACGGCTCCTGGCGCGCGGCGTGCGGGTCGAAGGGCGTGACGCGGCGGTGGTCGAGGTCCGACACGGGGTTGATGCGCGGGGCCTGGCCCATGGACTGGGGCCAGACGACGCCGCCCTCCGCGAGCATCGGGATCTTGTCGAGGTCGACGCCGAACTTCTTGCCGAGGATCGAGAAGCTGAGGTCCTCGAGGCCGTCGATGATCCAGTTGGCGAAGGCGATCATGCCGTTGAAGGGGCCGGTGACCACGGCCAGCACGGCCTGCAGCCCCGTGGTCACCATGCGGCCGATGCCGCCGAGCGACCCGGAGAGGGAGCCGCTCACACGGGAGAAGGCGCTGGGGAGCCCGCCGGTGAGGAAGTCGATCACCGGCCGGATCGGGGCCATGATCGCGTCGAACGCGCCGGAGGCGATCCCGCGCAGGGACTGCGTGGCCGAGCTGACGGACGTACCGACGCGCGCGATGCCGCTCGTGTCTCCGCTCAGCAGCCCGAGGACGCCGGAGACGACCGCGAGGTACCCCGTGAAGTACGTGGTCACGATCTCGCCGACGGTCTTGAGCACCGGAAGGAGGAACGTGAGCTGCTGCTCGAAGACCTTTCCGACGTACTCGAAGAGCTGCTCGATGATCCGCTGGCCGGTCTCGGAGTTCATGGCGAGCTCGATGAGCCAGGCGCCGACCGGGATCAGGATCCCGAGGGCGAAGCCCAGCGGGTTGGCGCGCATGGCGACGTTGACCGCGGTCATCACGACCGCGCCGACGGTCATGGCGATGCCGAAGGTGCTCATCAGGGTGGAGACGATCTCCATGACCGGGATCAGGCCGCCCAGGATCGCGAGGACGCCGCCGGTCGCCCCGCCCAGCTTGCGCAGCGAGGCGAGGACTCCGCGGGCACCGCTGCCGGCCTGCCCGGTCCCCGTCGCCGCCCGGCCGGCGGACTGGCCGACCTTGCCGGTGGACAGGGCCGCGGCGCCGGCCTGGGTCTTCAGCGAGGCGAGCACCTTGCCCGCCTGGCCGGAGTCGGTGGACAGCCGGCCCACGGCGGTCGCGGCCTGGCGGATCGAGGCCGTCTGGCGCCGCACGGCCTGGCGCGCCTGGGAGGACTGGGCGCGCAGGCCGTTCAGGGCGGGCTGCCACCCGGCGAAGAAACCGGCCGGGAGGGCCGCCGTACTCATCCGCGCGCCTTCGCCAGGTACATCAGCGCGTCGGCGGTGCGCTGCGGGTCGCTGGACTGGTGCGCGTAGTAGTTCTCGATGTGCAGGGCCGAGCCGTTGCCGGTGCCGGCGGCCTGCGTCCGGGCGCGGGCGGCGGTACGGGCGAGCAGGCGGTCGAGCTTGGACAGCGGCAGGACCGCTTCGGCCTCGCCGGCCTCGGCGATGATCGCGGGGACACCGCCGCTGCGCGGCATGACGACGCCGCCGGTCGCGAGCATGGGGATCGTGGGCAGGCTGACGCCGAAGCTCTTGCCGCCGACGATGGGGACCCAGCCGGGGACGCTGACGCGGATGCTGTTGATCCGGCCGATCATGGAGTTGATCAGGCCGATGACGGAGTTGATGGGGGACTTGACCGCCCCGAGGATGGCTCCGAAGGCGCCGGCCGCGATGCCCTTGAGCCCGTTCCAGGCGCTGGACATCGCGTTCTTGACCGAGTTGAAGGCGTTCGGGATCGCCGACTTGATCCAGTTGACCACCGGCATGATGACGGCCTTGATGCCGTTCCACACGGTGCTGATGACCGAGCGGATGGCGTTCATCACGGTGCTGATGGCCGACCGGATGCCGTTGAAGGCGGACTTCACGGCATTGCCGATGGCCGACAGGATCGGCATGACGGCGCCCTTGACGCTGTTCCAGACCGACTTGATCAGGTTTCCGGCGGTGCGGATGATCGGGCCGATGGCCTTCATGACCGCCGAGATCACGGTGCGGATGGCGGTGAACGCCACCCGGATCACGGTCTGCATGGCCTTCGAGCGGCTCGCCATCTCGACGATCTTCTCGATGAGCGGCATGAACAGTTCGAGCAGCCGGGCGAGGAAGTTGCCCTTCATGGACTTGTTGAGCTTGTCCTGGCCCGAGGCGGCCCGGTCGGCGCCGGTCTTGAACTTGCCGAGCTGGGTTCCGGCGCGCTGACCGGTCTGGCCGGCCTTGGCCATGGAGCGCTCGGCCTGGTCGCTCGCGGTCTTGAGGCCCTTGAGCTGGGTGGTGGAGCCCTGTG
Source organism: Streptomyces sp. ICC1 (assembly GCF_003287935.1). Lineage (GTDB taxonomy): Bacteria > Actinomycetota > Actinomycetes > Streptomycetales > Streptomycetaceae > Streptomyces > Streptomyces tritrimontium. The sequence continues at coordinate 8,518,245 of NZ_CP030287.1, read as the reverse complement.
CGGACGTCTTGAGCGTCCGGAGCTGGCTCCCGCTGGAGGAGGCCTTCTGCCGGAGGCCGTCGGTGGCCTTGCCGGCGCCGGCGGCCTGGTCCTTGAAGCCCTTCAGGGCGCTGGATGAGGAGCGCAGCGAGGATACGAGAGACATGTCTCCCTCAATTCAGGGTGGGAGGGCGGTTCAGATGCCGCCGAGGGCTCCGGCGAGCTGGTTGACGGCCTCGCGCAGGGCCCTGACGTCCTGGGTCACCGGCTTGACGGTGGGCTTGGTCGAATCGACTCCGTGCTTGCGGCCGGTACTGGAATCCACGGCCTTCTTGGCGGCGTCACGGGCTTTGCGGAGCGCTTCCTCGATCTTTGTGATGCGCGTGCCGTGCTCTTTGACGATCGGGGGGAGGGCGTTGACCTGCCGCCGCAACGCGTCGGCTTGGCGCTTCTGCTCGGCTTCGTGAGCGTCTTCCTTTTCCTTCTCCCGCTTCTTTTCCGCCTCAGCGGTCTTCCGCTCGAGAGCGGCTTTTTTGAGGAGGAAGTCCTTGACGGCGAGCACCCTCCTTCTGCCCGCTGCCAGCTTTTCGTCGGTCCATTTGTGCAGTTCCAGCAGCTTCTTGGAGTTCTTCTCGTCCACCTTCTTGAAGAGGGAGAGGTCGACCTTGAGCGCCTGCATGGAGAAGGTGAGCAGCTGTACGTCCAACTTGACGAACAGGGCGTTCGTCGCCAGGGCGTACAGGCCGTAAGTATTGAATTTGATCTTGTCCCTCGCCTTGGCGAGGCCGGCTTCCAGATCCGCCAGGCGCTGGGACTGCCCGTTGGTGCCGAGGCTCAGCGCGGTCTTTATGTCGGTGATGGCGGAGCCGTGGCCCGTGAGGCTGATCGCGTGCGAGGAGCTGGTGCCCGAGAGGGTTCCGATGGTGCTTTCTGCCGAGGCGAGGTCACTGTCGATCTTCTGGAGATCTCGTGCCATCTCTCCTCCAATGGTGAGCGGGCAGAAGGAGGGTGCTCGCCGTCAAGGACTTCCTCCTCAAAAAAGCCGCTCTCGAGCGGAAGACCGCTGAGGCGGAAAAGAAGTTCCGAATACGGCTGCCTTCACGGGACGTGTCACTTGTTGCCCTCCCCCGCGGCCTTGCGCCGCTGTTCCGCCCTGGCCTTGCGATGGTCGTACGGCTGCGTGGGCGCCTGCTCCCCCCGCAGCTCCCCCAGCAGCCCGGTGACGGCCGCCATGATGACTTCGTTGACCCCCTTGAGGATCTCCGGCGTGGGTCCCGGGTCGTACTCCTCGGCGAGCAGCCCGACGTCGTTGCGTACCGCCAGCAGCCGCTCGAAGAGCTCCCGCGCCTCCTTCTCCCGACCGGTCAGGTACAGGGCGTCCGCCAGCCAGAACGAGCAGGCGAGGAAGGCCCCTTCGTCACCGGGCAGCCCGTCCACCGACAGCCCCTCGGTGCTGTAGCGGCGGACCAGGCCGCTGCGGCCGAGCTCCGCGCGCACCGCGTCGACCGTGCCGATCACCCTGGGGTCCTCGGGCGGCAGGAAGCCGACGCGCGGGATGAGGAGGGTGGCCGCGTCCAGTTCGGTGGAGCCGTAGTACTGGGTGAAGGTGCCCCGCTCGGGGTCGTAGCCCTTCTCGCACACGTCGCGGTGCACCTCGTCCCGCATGGCCCGCCAGCGCTCCACATCGCCGTGCAGCCCGGGATTGGCCTCCAGGGTGCGCACCGCCCGGTCGGCGGCGACCCACGCCATCACCTTGGAGTGCGTGAAGTGGCGGCGCGGGCCGCGCACTTCCCACAGGCCCTCGTCGGGCCGGTGCCAGTTGCGCCCCAGGAAGTCGAGGAGCGCCAGTTGGATCTTCCAGGCGTGCCACTCGGCTGGCAGTCCGGCGGAGCGGGCCACGTACAGGGAGTCGAGGACCTCCCCGTAGACGTCGAGTTGGAGCTGGTCGACGGCCGCGTTGCCGACGCGGACCGGCGCGGAGGAGGCGTACCCCTTCAGCCACGGCAGCTCGCACTCCGGGATGCGCCGCTCGCCCCCGATCCCGTACATGATCTGCAGGTCGGCCGGGTCTCCCGCGACGGCCCGCAGCAGCCAGGCCCGCCAGGCCCGGGCCTCGTCGAGGAAGCCGGTGGCCAGCAGGGAGCCGAGGGTGAGGGTGGAGTCGCGGAGCCAGCAGTAGCGGTAGTCCCAGTTGCGGACGCCGCCGAGCTCTTCGGGCAGGGAGGTCGTCGCGGCGGCGGCGATCCCGCCGGTCGGGGCGTAGGTCAGGGCCTTGAGGGTGATCAGGGAGCGGGTCACGGCCTCCCGGTAGGGGCCGTCGTAGCGGCACTGGGAAGACCACTCCCGCCAGTCGGCGAGGCTCTGCTCCAGGGCGGCGTACGGGTCCAGGGGCGCGGGGCGCGGTTCGTGCGAGGGGTGCCAGGTCAGGACGAAGGCGACGCGCTCGCCGGGCCCGACCGTGAACTCGGAGCGGGTGCTGTTGTCCTCGCCCCAGGTCTGCACGGGCGGGTCGCTGCGCAGCCACGCGGCGTCGGGCCCGGCGACGGCGACGCGGTCGCCGTCGCCGTCCCAGAGGCTGCCGCCGTCGCGGGCGGCGTCGAAGCGGCGGACCCAGGGGATGACGTGCCCGTAGTCGAAGCGCAGGCGCAGGGTGCTGCCGACGGTCGACTCGCCGGTGAGGCCTTCCACGATCCGCATCACGTCGGGGGCGGTGTCGCGCTGCGGCATGAAGTCGACGACCTTGAAGGAGGCGCCGTCCTCGGTCTCCCAGAAGGATTCCAGGACGAGCGTGCCGTCGACGTAGGCGCGGCGGGTGCAGCGCGCGGAGTCGGGGGCGGCGGCCGGGGCGATGCGCCAGTGGCCGTTCTCCTGGTCGCCGAGGAGGGCGGCGAAGCAGGCAGCCGAGTCGAAGCGCGGCAGGCACAGCCAGTCGATGGACCCGTCACGGCCGACCAGGGCACTGGTCATCAGGTCGCCGATGATTGCGTAGTCCTCGATGGCTTGTGTCATTTATGGCCCATTCCCCCGAATGCCCCATCCCAATCGGTCCGTTCGGGTCGACGACGGGAGCCAGTCCGTCCCTTTCTGATCTTGCCTGGCCGAAGGAGACGGCCTAGTGCTGTGGCCGGGAAGGTTTGCCGGGTCGCGGTGTTCGGTGCGGTGCATCTCCCCCAGCTACCGCCGGGAGGGGCCCCCGGGCGGAGGGCCACGCCTCGTACTGGACGTACCGGTGTGGTCCGACAACGCGGCGAGGTGCCGTGCCGGGCGCCGCGACCCGGTGGACCTTCCCGGTCACAGCACTAGTTGCGTACGAGGAGCAGCGCGCCCGCGATGACGGCGCCGAGGGCGACGGCGAGGGCCCCGTGGGCGAGGCGGTGGCCGCGCAGGACGGGCAGGAAGCGGTCGGCGGCGTACCGGCCGGGGCCGGTGAGCGCGAGGGTGGCGGCGCCGGCGGTGAGGAGGATCTCGTACTCCACTCCCTCCGGGGCGAAGAAGGAGCCCGCCCCGTGGACGGCGATCGCGTTGATCATGGTGCCGACGACGGCGGCGCCGGCGAGCGGGGTGAGCAGCCCGGCGGCGAGACCGAGGCCGCCGAGGGTCTCGGTCAGGCCGGCGAGGACGGCCATGGCGTCGCCCGCCGGGTAGCCGCTGGCGGTGAAGAACCGGCCCGTGCCGCTGATCCCGCCGCCGCCGAACCAGCCGAAGAGCTTCTGGGCGCCGTGGGCGGCCACGGTCAGGCCGAGGACCAGGCGCAGGAGGAGCAGGCCGACGTCGTGGGCGGGGGTGGAGAGGGCGAGCGGAGCGGCGGACGCGGTGGTGGCGGGTGCTGCGGGCACGGCGGTGGTGGTGACGGAGGGGCTGGTCACGAGGGGGCCTTCCGGTCGAACGGCTGGTCTGGTCGGTTGTTCAAATTCAAACAACTCCTTCCGACCCTAACCGCCGATCACTCTCTGATTCAAATTGGAACGATCCGTGTACGCTGATTCCATGGCTGAAACGAGATGGCTGGACGACCGCGAGATGCGCGCCTGGGAGGGCTTCCTGGCCGCCTCCGCCCTGGTCAACCGCCGCCTCGACCAGCAGCTCAAGGACGACTCCGGGCTCTCCCACCCCCAGTACGAGATCCTCGTACGGCTCGGCAGGGCGCCGGAGGGCGAGCTGCGCATGACGGAGCTCGCGAACGGGCTGATCAACTCCAAGAGCGGCCTGACCTACCAGGTCACCCAGATGGAGAAGGCCGGCCTGGTCCGCCGCCGCACCTGCCCCTCCGACGTCCGCGGGGTCTACGCCGTCCTGACCGAAGCCGGCCGCGCACGATTGGCGGAGGCCGCGCCGGGGCACGTGAGCACGGTGAGGGAGGTACTCGTGGACGTACTCACGCCCGAACAGCTCGACGCCCTCGCGGACGGCCTCGGCGAGGTCAGCCGCCGACTGCGGACACAGGGCGCCTGATGGACTCGACGACGGTCTGGCTCATCGTCGCGGGGGTCGTCGCGGCCGGGCTGGCGGTCACCGCGGCCGTGCTCCTCGTACGGGTCTTCGCGGCCCGGCGCCTGCTGCGCGACGCGGGGATCCCGCTGCGCGACAAGGCCCTGTTCTGGGCGGCCGTGGCCTACACGGTCTCCCCGGTGGACCTGATCCCGGACCCTGTCTACCTGGACGACATCGGCATCCTCCTCCTGGCCCTCCGCTCCCTCCACGCGGCGGCCTCCTCGGCCCGCCCCCCGAAGGAACTCGACACGGCGTAGCCCCGGACCCCGGGCCACTCCTCAGCGCACGCCCCGCGTGCGGAACTGGACGCTGACGCGGGGGCCCACCGCGCGGGTGGTTTTGGGGACCGCGTGTTCCATCGTGCGCTGACAGGAGCCGCCCATCACCACCAGGTCGCCGTGGCCCAGCGGGAGGCGGAGCAGGGTGGGGCCGCCGCCGCGGGGGCGGAAGGCCAGGTCGCGCGGGTCGCCGACCGACACGATCGCGACCATCGTGTCCTCGGTCGCCGAGCGGCCGGTGCGGTCGCCGTGCCAGGCGACGCTGTCGCGGCCGTCCCGGTACAGGCAGAGGCCGGCCGTGGCGAAGGGTTCGCCGAGCTCGGACGCGTAGTGGCGGGTCAGCGCCCCGCGGGCCTCGGTGAGTGCGGGGTGCGGCAGCGGGTCGCCCTCGGCGTAGAAGGCGAGCAGGCGCGGCACGTCCACCGCCCGCTCGTACATCTGCCGCCGCTCGGCGTGCCACGGCACGTCGGCCGCGAGCCGTTCGAACAGCGCGTCGGCGCCCGACAGCCAGCCCGGCCGGTGGTCCACCCAGGCCCCGGCGCCCAGTTCCGTACGCCGCAGGCCCGCCGTCGGGCCGAGCCGGATCTCGTCGCCCTGGTCGAAGAGGGAGCCCTGGAGTGCGTGCATGGGTCCAGCTTAGCGCGCTATTCGAACACACGCTCGATGCCGGTTCGGGGTCGGGGTTTTTTTTTTTCCACGCGAAGACGGCCTACGGGATCCTGCCTAGGCTCGTGGGCTCGGAGGTGGGGATAAGGGGCAGGTCCCCGGACTCGAAGGCGATCTCCAGCGTGTCGCCGGGGGCGAGGGAGATCCGGCCGAGCGTGTGGCGGCGGTAGTTCGAGGCGCTGGGCAGGGTCTGGGACCCGGCGACCGCGCCGTTGACGCGAGCGGTGAACCGGCCGTTCGGCCCGCCCGTCGCGATCCACGCGGATATGTCGTACGCGCCCCGGCCCGTGGCCGTCACCGTCTGCGACACCTTCATGCCGGGCCCGCCGTCGAGGTAGGCGAGCCGGGCCGCGCCGTGCGGGTAGTTCGTGGCGACTCCGGTGCCGGCGGTGAACTGCCATCCCGTGCGGCCCTGTTCGAAGCCGGGGTTGACGACGGAGAGCGGGGCGGGCGCGGCGGGCCTGGCCTGGACGGTCTGTCCGGCGGCCGAGCCCGGCGGCGCCGCCGCGGCCTGGCCGCCGAGGGCGAGCGGGGTGAGGGGGACGAGCAGGGCGAGGGCGGACAGCAGCGACACACGGGAACGCGTCATCGGGTTCTCCCTGGTGGGTGTGGAGCGGGCGGCGGCCGGTCTCGCGGGGCGAGGCGGGGCGGTGCGAGGCGGTGCGAGGCGGTGCGAGGCGTGCGGGGCGGTGCGGGCGGCACGCTAGCAATCCGGTCGGAAGTTTTGCAATGACCTTGTCAAAGTTCCCTGTTGGATCGAACTGAAAGATTTCATCGAACTATTGCAAGTGACCTGGCGGCGTGGTTACAGTCCTGGCCAGTCGGCTACGGCAACGGTGCGAGCAGGGGTGGGTCAGGCATGGAACTGGAACGTCGAAGAGTGCTGCGGCTGGGCGGCGCGATCGCCGCGGGAGCCGGGCTCACCGGCCTGACCGCGTGCTCGGGCAGCGGTGACACGGGCCAGGGCGGAACCGGCGGCGAGAAGGACAAGGGCAAGATCTCGGTCTGGTCCTGGCAGGGGCCGGCCGCCGAGATGAAGGCCCTCGTACCGGAGTTCAACAAGAAGTACCCGCAGATCGAGGTGACGGTCGAGGACATCGGCAACCCGGCGATCTGGGACAAGATCACCACCGGGCTGGCGGCCGGCGGACAGGGCCTCGCCGACGTCCTGCACATCGGCGTCGACTACCTGCCGGGCTACGTGGAGAAGTTCCCCGGCGGCCTCGCCGACCTCGCCCCGCTGGGCGCGAACGCCCACAAGGACGCCTTCGCCCCGGGCCTTTGGCAGACCGTGTCCCCCGACGGCAAGCGCGTCAACGCCCTGCCCTGGGAGGCGAATTCGGCGGGCTTCTACTACCGCGCCGACCTCTTCGAGAAGGCCGGGGTCGACGCGGGCGCCCTCCAGACCTGGGAGGAGACCATCGAGGCCGGCAAGGAGATCAAGGCGAAGACCGGCGCCCACCTGCTGGGCATCGACAAGCCCGCCTCGCAGGCCGACGCCGCCAACTTCTTCCAGATGCTCCTGCAGTTGCAGGGCTCCTTCTACTTCAACCTCGCCGGGGACATCACGCTCGACTCCCCGGAGGCCGTCAAGGCCATGACCCTCATCAAGACGATGAACGACGCCGGCCTGGTCAGCGACCTGGCGGGCGGCTGGAACGCGCTGATGAGCTCCCTGAAGCAGGGGACGGCGGCCGTCCTTTCCATGCCCACCTGGTTCGGCGGCATCATCCAGGAGCAGGTTCCCGGGGAAGCGGGCAAGTGGAAGGTCCGGCTGCCCCCGGCCGTACGGCGCGGCGGCTCCACCGCGGCCATGGTCAACTCCACCCACCTCGCCGTCGCGGGCAGCAGCAAGCACCAGGCCGCCGCCTGGTCCTTCATCGAGTTCGTCCTCACCCGCCCGGCCTCGCAGGTGCGGATCTACCGGGGCAAGGGCATCGCCCCCGCCCTGATGGCGGCGTACGACGACGCGGTCTTCCACGAGCCCTCGCCGTTCTTCGGCGGCCAGAAGAAGGGCGAGGTCTTCCTGGAGGCCCTGAAGGCCCCCTCGCCCGCCTTCAACTACACCGCCGACTACGCCCGCGCCCTCAAGCTGGTCACCGACGCCCAGTCCAAGGTGCTCCTCAAGGGCGCCGACCCGGCGAAGGTGCTGGGGGAAGCCGCGGACCAGCTGGGCCGGCAGACCGGGCGCAAGGTCTCCCGGTGACCGTGACGCCCACCGGCCGCACAGCCCCCGCCGCCCCCTTCCCGGGGGCGGCCCCGCGGCGGGCGCGTCGGCGGCGCGTCGCCCCGTACCTCTTCGTACTGCCCGCGCTGCTGCTGTTCTCCGCCTTCAAGATCTACCCCATCGGCCGGTCCTTCGTGATCAGCCTCCACCAGACCGTCGGCGGGACCGAGCGGTTCGTCGGAGCCGACAACTACACACGGCTGCTCCACGATCCGCTGTTCTGGACCGCGCTGAAGAACACCGCGGTGATCCTCGCCGTCCAGGTGCCGGTGATGCTCGCCCTCGCCACCGGGCTCGCCGTGGCCCTGAACTCTGGTCTGCTGCGCGGCCGCACGGTCTTCCGGCTCGGCTTCTTCCTGCCCATGGTCACCGGCCTCGTCGCCTACGGGATCATGTTCTCCGTCCTGCTCAACCGGGACTACGGGCTGGTCAACTGGCTCCTCGACCTCGTCGGCGCGGGACCCGTGCCGTGGCTGACCGACCCCCTGTGGGCGAAGGTCTCCCTCGGTCTCGCACTGACCTGGCACTACACCGGATACAACGCGGTGCTCCTGCTCGCCCGCCTCCAGTCCGTGCCCGCCGAGCTGTACGACGCCGCGGCCGTGGACGGGGCCGGCGCCTGGGCTTCCTTCCGCCACGTCACCCTGCCCGGTCTGCGCCCCGCGCTCCTGCTCACCACGGTGCTCTCCACCATCGGCACCCTGCAGATCTTCGACGAGCCCTTCGTGCTCACCGGCGGCGGCCCGGACAACGCGACCCTGACCATCGGCGTGTACCTCTACCAGAACGCCTTCAAGTACTTCGACTTCGGATACGCCTCCGCCATCGCCTACGCCCTGGCCGTCCTCATCGGCATCCTCGGTGTGATCCAGTTCCGCCTCCTGGGGGAGAAGACATGACCGCCGCCCGCCACCGCGGCAGGAGCATCCTGCTCACCTCCGGACTCGCCATCGCGCTCGCCGCCGTCATGCTCCCCTTCTACTGGCTCGTGGTCGCCGCCACCCACAGCTCCGGGGACATCTTCGACAGCCCGCCCCCGCTGCTGCCCGGCGGACACCTCGCCGACAACCTCCAAACGCTCCAGGACACCGCGCAGTTCGGCCGGGTCGTCCTCAACTCCCTGCTCATCGCGGCCGTCTACACCCTGTGCGCGGGAGCCGTCTGCGCCCTGGCCGGCTACGGCTTCGCCAAGTTCCGCTTCCGCGGCCGCGAGGCGCTGTTCGGGCTGCTCATGCTCGGGCTCGTGATTCCCGCGCAGGTCACCCTCGTACCGCTCTTCCAGATGATGGCCGAACTGCGCTGGCTGAACACCTACCAGGCGGTGATCATGCCCAACCTGGCCCTGCCCTTCGGCATCTTCCTGATGCGCCAGTCGATGGCCGCGCTCCCCGACGAGCTCCTCGACTCGGGCCGCATGGACGGCTGCGGCGAACTGCGGCTGTTCTGGAAGGTGGTGCTCCCGCCGATGCGGCCCGCCCTGGCCGCCCTGGCGATCTTCCTCTTCCTCTACCAGTGGAACGACTTCGTCTGGCCGCTGATCGTCCTGCGCGACAGCGCCTCGTTCACCATCCCGGTGGCCCTCGCCTCCCTCCAGGGCCTCGACGAGACCGACTACGGCGCGATCCTCGCCGGAACCGCCGCCGCCGCGATCCCCATGGCCCTCGTATTCCTCGCGCTCCAGCGCCAGTTCGTGTCCGGCCTGCTCGCCGGCGCCGTGAAGGAGTGACCGTGCAGACCACCACCGCCCCGGCGGACGGAACCGAGGCCGTGACCACCGCGGGGCTGGCGCCGGCCCGGGGCGAGCCGCTGCTCGACGGGGTCTCGATCGCCGTCCTCGCCCACGCGCTGGGCGTCCGCCCCACCTGGTCGCTCGGCGAGCCCGAAGGCGGACTGCGCGTGCTGGAGGTGCGGGCCGACGGAGCCCCCGTCGAGATCCGCTTCTCCGTGCCCCTCGGCGACGCCGCCGGATACTGGCACCCGCAGGGCGGCTGGCGGCGCACCCTCCTCGCGGACTGGGAGGGCCGCTCCCGGGTCTCGCTGGTCGACGGACACGCCGCCGGCTGCCTGTACGACCACTCCGGCGCGACCCTGCTGACCTTCGCCGCCGCCGACCCGGTACCCGAGGCGACGCTCCGGTTCGGCGTCTCCGAGGAGAACGACACCCACGTCGTCCACCTCCGCCTGCCCGCCTCCCGCTTGTGAATAAGAGACATGCGGGGGTGCCCGGACAGGGTGGGACGGGGGGACGGGACGGGGGCAGGGGCTGCTCAGCCGAACTTGCGGGCGGCCCTGCGCAGGTCGTACTCGTGGATGATCGCCTTGGCCTGGCCGTACGAGAGCTCGTGCGCCCCGCGCAGCCAGCTGACCTTCTCCTCGAATCGGACGAGGGAGGGGCCGTCGTCCACGGTGCGGAGCCAGTCGGAGAGTTCACGACCGGTGGTCTGGGGGATTCTGTCGATCATGTTGCGGTGTGTCTGCTCGGAGAACTCTACGGACATGGGCGCCTCCGGAGGTATCGCCGTGCTGCTCTCTTCACGCAACCGTGCCGGAGAGTTCGCCCGTTGGCAATGGTGCGCGGGCGGCGCGTAAGGTCGGCCGGGTGCTCGATACCTCACCCCTGACCGCCGCCGTGGAACGTTTCGCCGACCGGCTGCGGGCCGCGCCGCAGAGCCGGCTCCAGCGGGGTGCCGCCGAGGTGGCGCTGGACCTGGCCCGGGAGCTCTCCGTACGGGCGCAGCGGCTGGAGGAGGCCGCCGGGGGCCGCGGGGGCGCCACAGGGGCGGCTCCGGCGCGGGAGATGCCCGATGCCGGGATCTTCGTCGTCGGGGACCAGGTGGCCGTGGCCGGGACGGACCTCGCCGAGGCGCTGCGCGGGGTCGGGCCCGGGGCGGGCCCGAACGGCACGAAGGCCCCGTCCGAGGCGCTGGACGAGGCCGTTCGACTGGTGGAGCAGGCGGAAGTCAGAGCGATGCGATGACGCGGTCCGCGAGGATGTAGACGTTGCTGTCCGGGTCCTCGGAGTCACCGCAGGAGAAGGTCAGGGCGTAGGCGCCGGAGATGCCCGAGCCGCCCAGCAGGACAGGCGCACTGCCCGAGCGCAGGGCCTCGGCCAGCCGCTCGGCGGTCTCCCGGTGGCCCGGGGTCATGCAGAGCGTGGTGCCGTCCGTGAAGACGTACACGTCGAGGGTGCCCAGCGGGCCGGGGCGGACGTCCGCGAGGGCCGTGCGGGCCTCGGCGAGCTCCTCCAGGCGGCTGACCGTGCGCTCGTGGTCGGCGCCGGGGTGCGAGGCCTGGACGGGCACGAAGTCGGGGTGCGAGGGGTGGCGCCGGCGGGCGGCGGCCAGCTCGGCCGAGTCCTCGGGGTAGGCGGGGTACTCGCCGGACCCGTCGACCTCCTCGCCCAGGAGCGGCTCCAGGCCGACCATGTCCACCTGCCGGGGCAGGAAGACCGGGCTGTCCTCGCCGAGGCCTCCCAGGCCGCCCAGCAGCGAGGGGGCGTCGGCGGCGTCACGCGCCTCCTGCGCGGCCCAGAAGGCGCGCGCCTCGGCGAGCTCGCGCTCGCGCTCCTCGGCCAGGGCCTCGGCGACGGCGGCTCGTATCTCGGCCGCGGGGGACTCCACGGCGCTGCGGGCGTGCGGAACGGTCGCACCGCGAGGGTGCGCCGACACCGCCAGCTCACCGCGCAGCGCGCTGACCTGCTTGCGCAGGCCGTGGACGGCGTGCAGCGCAGCAGCGCCCACGGCCGTGGCAGCGGCCGTGGTCAGCAGTAGGGCAAGAGACATGGCGCTCACTGACTAGCTCCTGGTTGATTCGATCCCCCGACTTCCTACATCAGCTTGTCCCGACCTGGGAATGGCTTGCAGTGCATTACGTCATGAATTGGACAGGTCTTTCGTCCCGGAGCCCCCACTGGGAACCGTCCTGACCTGCGAAAACGATGATCCCCCAGGACGAAGGTCACATCCTGGGGGACATTTGGTTACAGAATGGCCGCGAGAGGATTAGATTTCGCGTCAGTACGGCGTACGGGATCAAGCGGGATCCCGTACGCCGCCTGGCATCGGACCTTGATCCCGAAGGCCGGTCTCCGCTCCGGGTCAGCTCAGGCGCTCGATGACCATGGCCATGCCCTGTCCACCGCCGACGCACATCGTCTCGAGGCCGAACTGCTTGTCGTGGAACTGCAGGCTGTTGATCAGCGTGCCCGTGATGCGCGCGCCGGTCATCCCGAAGGGGTGACCGATGGCGATGGCCCCGCCGTTGACGTTCAGCTTCTCCAGCGGGATCTCGAGGTCCCGGTAGGACGGGATCACCTGGGCCGCGAAGGCCTCGTTGATCTCGAACAGGTCGATGTCGCCGACGGTCAGGCCCGCCCGCTTCAGCGCCTGCTTGGAGGCCTCGACCGGGCCCAGGCCCATGATCTCGGGGGACAGGCCGGTGACGCCGGTGGACACGATCCGGGCCAGCGGGGTCAGGCCGAGCTCGCGGGCCTTGGTGTCGCTCATGACGACCAGCGCCGCGGCGCCGTCGTTCAGCGGACAGCAGTTGCCGGCCGTGATCAGGCCGTCGGGGCGGAAGACCGGCTTGAGGCCCTGGACGGCCTCCAGGGTGACCCCGGCGCGCGGGCCGTCGTCCTGCGAGACGACGGTGCCGTCCGGGGTGGTGACCGGGGTGATCTCGCGGGCCCAGAAGCCGTTCTTGATGGCTTCCTCGGCCAGGTTCTGCGAGCGCACGCCGAACTCGTCCATGTCCGCGCGCGTCACGCCCTTGAGGCGGGCCAGGTTCTCGGCGGTCTGCCCCATCGCGATGTACGCGTCGGGGGTCCGGCCGTCCTCGCGCGGGTCGTGCCAGGTGGAGCCGGTGGACTGGGCGACCTCGACCGTCCGGGCCTCGGACTCGGCGAACAGCGGGTTGTGCGTGTCCGGCAGGCCGTCGGAGGAGCCCTTCACGGTCCGGGACACCATCTCGACGCCCGCGGAGATGAAGACGTCGCCCTCGCCCGCCTTGATGGCGTGCAGCGCCATCCGGGAGGTCTGGAGCGAGGAGGCGCAGTAGCGGGTGATCGTGGTGGCGGGCAGGTGGTCCATGCCCATCTGCACCGCGACGATCCGGCCCAGGTTGTGGCCCTGCTCGCCGCCCGGCAGGCCGCAGCCCAGCATCAGGTCGTCGATCTCGCGGGGGTCCAGGCCCGGGACCTTGGCGAGGGCGGCCTGGATGACCGTGGCCGTCAGGTCGTCCGGGCGGACGTCCTTGAGGGATCCCTTGAAGGCGCGGCCGATCGGCGACCGGGCGGTGGAAACGATGACGGCTTCGGGCATCGGGGCTCCAAGGGAGGTGGTGTCGTACCGGGACCGCATGCGAAGTTACCGCCCCGTACCGTCGAGGTCACTGCCCGCGGGATGTGACTCCGGTCGCTCCGGCACCCCCGGGCGTGTCCCGGGTCTCCGCGGGACACCTTCCCTACGCCTCCCCGCCGGACCCCGCCGCGAGCCGCTCGGGGCCCGGGAGGGCGGTGAGGTCCTCGCCCGGCACCTGCCGCCTGCGCCGGTGCTTGAGCAGGGCCCACGGCCCGCGCGCCCCCGTGACCTCGGTGCCCGCCTGCCCCGCCGCCGCCGAGGCGGCCTTGGCCACCGGGAGCATGTCCTCGTCCCGCGAGACGTCCAGCCGGTCCGATTCGGGCCAGACGCCCAGGGCCGCGCACAGGGTCGGCAGGACGGCCATGGCGGCGGTCGCGTACCCCTCCGCCGAGGGGTGGTAGGAGTCCGGGCCGAACATCTCGCGCGGGTTCGCCGCGAACTCGGCCCCCATCAGGTCGCCCATCGAGACGGTACGGGCGCCCAGCGCGAGCACCCCGATCGTCTGGGCGGCGGCCAGCTGGCGCGAAACGCGCCGGGCCAGCCAGCGCAGCGGCTGGTAGACCGGCTCGATGGTGCCGAGGTCGGGACAGGTGCCGACCACGACCTCGGAGCCCGCGAGCCGCAGCCGGCGTACGGCCGAGGTCAGCAGCCGCACCGACTGGGTCGGCGGCATCCGCCGGGTCACGTCATTGGCGCCGATGATGATCACGCACACGTCGGGGGCCGGCCCGTCACCGTCCAGCAGCAGCCCCACCTGCCGGTCCAGGTCGTCCGACATGGCACCGGACAGCGCCACGTTGCGCAGTTCCACCGGCCGCTCGGCCACCGAGGCCAGCCCCGAGGCCAGCAGCGCGCCCGGGGTCTGCCGCGCCCGCCGCACGCCCAGGCCGGCGGCCGTGGAATCGCCGAGGATCCCGAACCGCAGCGGCCCCGGGCTCATCTCCGGCCCGCCGAACTCGCTCCCGTACAGTCCGTCCGCGCGCGGCGGATCCGCCAGTCCGGTGCCGACCGTCCGCTTCGCGAGCTGCATCTCCGCCACGACCAGCCCCACCGCGGCGGCCACGGCCGCCGCAAGCACGCTCGCCCAGATCCACGGGAGGGATGCCAGCTCAGCAGAGCTCAACACCACGCCCCGAGTTGAAATAGGGGTCTTACCTGACGGCACCAAACAACTGCCCATGGTCGCGTGGGCCAGCACGGACCCAAGCCCCCACATCCCGCCCCGCCGGCGGGCGATGCCCCGGGAGTCGCCCCAGCGCGCGCCCACCAAACGCAGCCGTGCGAGCTCCAGGATGCGGTGATCCTGGATGGAGCCGCCCCATGACCCGGGCGGCTCCATCCAGGATCACCGCATCCTCGACCCCTCGGGGACGCCCCATGTCCGCGCCCTCCCTCCAGTTAATAAATGCTCGTTCATTTATTAAAACGCGGGATCCGCTTCGAGGCAACCGTCGCCCGGCTCCCCGGCACGATGGCCGCCGCGGGGTCTGGCATCGTTGCGGGCATGGATTCCGCACCGCACGGCGAGCCGTCCCGGCACCACGATCCGGGGATGTCCCTCGACCGCTTCACCGCGCGCGTGCTCGTGGTCTGCCCGCGGTGCGGCGGCCGCGCCCTGGTCGTGCCCCGGCCCGACCTCCCCCCGGTCGCCTACTACACCGACCTGTTGTTCCGGCCCCGCCGGATGACCTGCGCGCAGTGCGGTGCCCTCGCCGAGTGGGAGGCCGGGGTGGAGGGACGCGCACTGCGGGGCGTGACCCCCGGCGGCACCGAGGACCCGTTCTTCCGCCGGCCCCTGTGGCTCCAGACCCGCTGCGCGGGCCGCGTCCTGTGGGCCTACAACGAGGAGCACGTCGACGAGCTGGCCGCCTACGTCGGCGCCCGACTGCGCGAACGCGGCGCGTTGAGCCCGACGCGGGCGATGTTCCCCCGGCTGCCCGGCTGGATGAAGGCCTCCGCCCACCGCGCGGAGGTCCTGGCCGGCCTGGACACGCTGCGCGCACTGGCCCCGCACACCTCCCCCGCCGACCGGTCCGACGCCGCGCACGAACGCGGCGACCGCCCCCGCCCGTCCGGGTCCCTGTACTTCCGCGGCGGTCCGTACTAGTGCTGTGACCGGAGCCGGTGGTGGAGCGGTGGGCTCCGCCGCCCCAATGGCGCACCCGGGTCGCGACGGTCCGCCCCGGATGGTGGGCTGGCCGGGTGACCGCTCGGCCGACCGGGGCCGGTGCGGCCCCGGTGAGCGGAGAAGCGTCGTGGCCAAGGCCTATCTGGTGGGTGCGGGCATCGCTTCCCTGTCGGCGGCGGCGCTGCTGATCAGGGAGGGCCGGTTCGAGGGCTCCGACATCACGATCCTGGAGGCCCAGGACCGCACGGGCGGGAGCCTGGACGCGGCGGGAGACCCCGAGACCGGCTACACCATGCGCGGCGGCCGCATGTTCGAGCTGCACTTCGAGTGCACCTACGACCTGCTGAGCTCCATCCCCTCCCTGGACGCGCCGGGCACCTCGGTCACCGACGACACCTTCGCCTTCCACGAGGACTTCGCCTGGAACGACAAGGCCCGCCTCGTCGACTCCGACGGCCACCGCGTCGACACCCGATCGATGGGGTTCTCCGAGCGCGACCGGCTCGACCTGGTCGCGTGCGTGGCCACCCCCGAGTCGCGCCTCGACGGCAAGCGCATCTCCGACTGCTTCACCCCGGAGTTCTTCACCACCAACTTCTGGTTCATGTGGTGCACCACCTTCGCGTTCGAGCCCTGGCACTCGGCGATCGAGTTCCGGCGCTACCTCAACCGGTTCGTGCACCTCTTCAAGACCTTCGACACCATGTCGGGGATCTACCGCACCCGCTTCAACCAGTACGACTCGATCGTGCGCCCGCTCCAGTCCTGGCTGCGCGCCAACGGCGTCTCGTTCGCGATGAACACCACCGTGACCGACGTGGAGCTGGCCGACGGCGACGCCGTCACCGTCACCTCCCTCTCCTGTACGCGCGACGGCGCGGCCGAGCGGATCCCCGTCGGCCCCAAGGACCTGGTGTTCGTCACCAACGGCTCGATGACCGCGAACTCGACCCTCGGTTCCACCGATTCCCCGGCCGTGCTGGACACCTCCGCGCCGGACGCCTCGTGGCGGCTGTGGCAGACCCTGGCGGCCAAGCGCCCCCACCTGGGCGACCCTTCGGTCTTCGATTCCTCCGTCGCGGACTCCACCTGGGGCTCCTTCACCGTCACCACGAAGGACCCGACCTTCTTCAAGGCCATGGAGGAGTTCTCCGGCAGCGAGGCCGGCAAGGGCGGGCTGATCACCTTCAAGGACTCCGGCTGGCTGCTGACCATCGTCCTCAATCACCAGCCGCACTTCCACGAGCAGCCCGAGGACACGTACGTCTGGTGGGGCTACGCCCTGTTCCCCGACAAGACCGGCGACCACGTGGGCAAGACGATGGCCGCGTGCACGGGCCGGGAGATCCTGAGCGAGGTCCTCGGACACCTGCGCCTCGAGCAGAGCGAGCAGATCCTGGAGTCCTCGATCGTCCGGCCGGCGCTGATGCCGTACATCACCAGCCAGTTCCTCGTCCGCAAGGCGGGCGACCGGCCCCGGGTCGTCCCCGAGGGGTCCACCAACCTGGCCTTCATCGGCCAGTACGCCGAGGTCCCCGACGACGTGGTGTTCACCGTCGAGTACTCGGTGCGCACCGCCTGGACCGCCGTCGCCGGGCTGCTCCGCCTGGACCGGCAGCCGCCCCCCGTCTACAAGGGCGGCCACGACCCCAAGGTGCTCCTCGAAGCCCTGCACACGATGCACCGCCGCTGAGCGGGTAGCGTACGCCCCTCGACGACAGAGAGGTGCGGCCATCGTGACCCGAATCCCGGACGTGGGCGATGTCGTGGGCGATTTCTCGCTGCCCGGCGGCCAACTCACCGAGGACGTTTTCGTACGAGGGGAGTACTCGCTCGGCGAACAGCGCGGCAACCCGGTCGTTCTCGCCTTCTACCCCGGCGACAACACCCCCGTGTGCACCGCGCAGTTGTGCTCCTACTCCGACGGCCTGGAGGCGCTCGCCGCGTGCGGTGCCCAGGTGTGGGGCATCAGCCCGCAGGGCGTCGACAGCCACGAGGCCTTCGCCCGGTCCCGCGGACTGCGGATGCCGCTGCTCGCCGACACCGACCGGGAGGTGGCGCGCGCCCTGGGCATCGCCGCCCCCGTGATCGGCCTGCGGCGGGCCGTCTTCGTCGTCGCGCCGGACGGCACCCTGCACTGGAAGCACGTCGGCACGCTCGGGATGAGGTTCCCGTCCGCCGAGGTGATCGCGGAGCAGCTGGCCGGCGTGACCGCCGCCGGCTGAGCTCAGGAGGCGGCCGCCGACGGCCATCCAGAGGGCTTCGGTGAAGCTGAGCACGAAGGCCTTGCTCGCGCCGCAGACAGCCATGTGGGGAAGGGGCTGGTAGGCGCCCATGCTGGCGACGTTGATGCCTTACGCGGCCGGGAGCTCGCCGGCCAGCGCCTCGAGCCGGTCCGCGCGGCGGGCGACGAGGACGGGGCCGGATCCCCGGGCGGCCGGCCGGCGCGCGAACTCCTCGCCGAGCCCGGAGCCGGCGCCCGTGATCAGTGTGGTCTGGCCCCGGTAGTCGACCGCGTTCATGGCCCGTCTCCCCTCGTCGTGGCGGCGTACGTCGCGCTGCCGGGACACCGTACGCGGACGGCGGGAGCCGATCACGGCCGAGACCGGTATCTCCCGGTCTCGGCCGTGCCGGTCAGCGGACGTCGAAACTGACCGAGGTGGCCTTGTCGTTCATGCCGTCACCGACGTACGCGTTGTAGCCGTAGTACGTCTGGTGGGCGCCGCGGAAGTCCTTGTGCTCCCAGAGGGTGATCGGGCACGTGATGCCCTGGGCCGAGCTCACCGTGTCGTTCCAGCCCCACTTGCCGAGGTCGTTGAACTCGGGGTAGCGCCAGTTGCAGCCGACGCTCCCCCGGAACGTGAACTCGCTGCCGCCGGAGTTGGCGTCGCTCCAGATCCGCCCGAGGTCCTTGTAGTCGGCCCGCGCGCCCAGTTCGGCGGCCTGGGCCTTCGTCGCGAAGCAGCCGCCCTCGCCGGTGTCGACCACGTACGTGCAGAAGGTGGGGGCCTTGGGCGCCGGGGCGGGTGACGGTCCGGCGGCCGAGGCCGGTCCGGCGGCGGCCGTCGCCAGCGCGAGGGCGGTGGCGCCGAGGGCGAGGGCGGGTCGGATCATGCGCATGAAGTCTCCTCAAACGGGATGACAGAGGGCTCGGTGCGCGAATCGCGCTGAACCACGACATGACTCAACAAGTCCGGTCGGTCGTCCGTCGAGGGGGCGGATGTGACGGTGGCAAATTCGATTCACCCGACACCGGTCCCGGCCCGGGCCTCCCGCTGGCCTGATCACCGTGCCGGCGGGTGCCGCGGCCGTGCCGGACCCGCGGCCCGGCACGGTCCCGGAGCGGCGCGGGCACGGCCGTGGGTGACAAATCTGGCTGAAGAGGTGCGCACCGGGGCAGCCGGGCTCCGGTCGGGCGATTGTCGCGTTCTCCCCGCTCGAGCGGCGGGGTCGCGGGGACACCGGGCACGGGGCACTGCCCGGCACGGGGACACCGGGCACGGGGTCGCGGGACACGGGGTCGCGGGGCACGGGGTCGGGGCCGGCGCTTGTACACCTCTGACGGTGCCGCAGGTCCACTCGGTGTAGGTCTCGGGGCGGCGCGAGAGCACGGTGGTGCCCGTCGGGGTGCGGGAGTTCGTACGGGAGCTGCTGCTGGAGGCCGAGGACGCGCTGCGCGCGCTGCCGGCGGACAGCGTGACGCGGATCGAGGTGCTGGCGGTCGGCGCCGACGCCGCGGCCCGCTTCGACGCGGAGCTCGCGGCCCGGCTGCTGGCCGACGCCGAGAGCGCGGCGTGGACCGGCGGCGATGGCGACGGGGCGCGGGTGGCCCGGCTGCTGACGGCTCTGGCCAAGGCCACCGCGGCGCACGCCCCGGCGCGGGCCCGGCGGCTGCTGACCGATGCCCAGCAGGCACTGTTCACGGTGTCCGGCGCGGAGCGGCGGGGCCCGCTGCGCGCGGTGGCGGAGGAGCTGGCCCGGGTCGCCCCCGAGCAGGCCGCCCTGATCGCCGAGTACCACTTCGAGGGCAGCCCGGCCGACAACCGGCTCCGCGCCCGCATCGGCACCGCCGTCAACGCGGCCGACCCCGGGGAGGCCGAGCTCCGGCTGGCGTCGATCGCGGACGCCGGGCTGCGCGGGGCCGCCACCTACGACATGGTGCTGGCCGTCGCCCCGCGCGACCTGTCGGCGGCCCTGCGCCTGAGCGAGCGGATCGGCTCCGCCGGGGGCCGGCTGCTGGCGCTGTGCCAGGTGGCGCGCGATCTGGCCGAAGCCGGGGACCCGGCGGGCGGGGCCCGGGCGTTGGAGCAGGCCGAACAGGAGCTGCCGCTGTTCCTGGAGGAGCGGGCGGCCTGGCTGCGCGAGGAGGCCGCGCACCACGCCGAGCAGGGGCGGCTCGTCCGGGCGGAGCGGCTGCGCAACCAGGCCGCAGGCCTGCTGCGCCGCCACCCCGAGGAGGCCGCCGACGAGAAGGCCGGCCACGGCCTGGACTCGCTGGCCCGCGCCCGCGAGAGCGTCGAGCGGGGTGCACGGCCGCCGCTGGACCCGGCGGCCGCGCGGGAGCGCGCGGGCCGGGCCCGCAACCTGCCCGAAGCGGCCGACCGGGCCCGCGCGCTGGCCCGTACCGCGCGGGAGTGCGTGGCGGCGGGCCGGGCCCCCTGGCCGGCGGAGGCCGCCGCCGCGGGGAGCGCACCGGCCGAGAGGACGGACCTGGGCGGCCCGGACGCGGGGCGGCGCTCCGGGACCCCGACCGCGGCCCCCGGGAAGCAGGCGTGGCGCGGCGACGCCCGCCCGGACGAACTGCACGCGGCCGGAGCCCACGTGGTGTGGCGGGCGGGCACCGAGGTGGGCTGCGTACGGGCCGAGGCGGGCACGACCCGGTGGACGGCCCACGCCGACGCGGGCGCGGCCGCGCCGGCGCTGCCCGGAACCGGGCAGGTGTGGGCGCGGAGCGCGGCGGACGCCGCCACGGTGTACGTCGAAGTGGGGCGCGGCGGCGAGGAAGGGGTGCGGCTGCTCGCGCGGGAGCCGCGCGACGGGCGGGTGCGGTGGTGGCGGGACCTGCCGTCGGCGGGGGCGCTGCGCAGCATCGGTCCGGTGCTGCTCCACGGGGCGCCGGGCGATCTGACCGCCCTGCACTCGGCGACGGGCGAGATCCTGTGGCGGCGCGCGGTGACCGACCCGTCCACCCGCTCCGCCGCGGCGGTCGGCGACTGCCTGCTCCTCGGCGACGAGAGACAGTTCCAGGCGCTGGACCTGATGAGCGGGCGCCGGACCTGGTCGCAGCTGCGGGGCCGGGAGGCCTTCGAGCGCACGCACGCCCAGCGGCCCGTGCACGTGCTGGACGGCGAGGTCCTGCGCGCCCTGGACGGCGGGACCGGCCGGGAGCTGTGGCAGTTCGCCCTGGGGGTCCGGGCGCGGGGGCCGCTCGTCGAGCGCGGCACGGTGTACGCGGCCGCGCACCGCGCGCAGGGCGGTGACCTGGTCTTCGCGCTGGACGCGGAGACCGGGGCGCTGCGCTGGCAGCGGACCGTGGTCCGGCACGACGCCGCCGAGTGCACGCTCGAACTGCTGGGCCTGCGGCCGGGCGGCCTGTACGTGCGGGCCCGGTCCGGCGGCCGGCGCGGACTGCTGGGCCGGGAGGCGGGTCCCTTCGTCGCCGTCCTGGACCCGGCGACGGGCCGGCAGTTGCGCCAGTGGGTGCACCCGGCGCTCGCCGAGGGGGACGCCGTGCTCGTCGGCGGCCACCTCGTCCTGTCCCGGCCGGAGCTCGCGGCGTACGGGCTGCCGTAACCACCGCGGGGGCCGGCCGGGGCTCGGCCGGCTCCGGGTGCGGGGGTGTGGCCGGCTCCGGGTGCGGGGGTGTGGAACGGCCCATACTCTCCCAAATGTGACTCCGCCGAGAAGCAGGACGAAGAGACGCCCCACCGCCGGCATACCCGTCCGGACCGGCCTCGCCCTCGCCGCCGCGCTGCTCGCGCTCTCCGGCTGGGCGGCGGCCGCCGCGCCGCCCGCCCGGGCCGACGACCCGGTCACCCTGTCCGCGCAGGGCCAGATCACCGACCGCGTGGGCGCCCTGGGCGACCGCAAGGCCGCCGTCACGGCCGCGCTGGACAAGCTGTACGCCGACCAGAGGGTCCAGCTGTTCGTCACGTACGTGCGCGATTTCTCCGGCCGCTCCGCGCAGAGCTGGGCCGACGCCACCGCCGAGAAGAACGGCCTCGGCCAGAACGACGTCCTGCTGGCCGTCGGCACCGGGGCCCGGCAGTACGCCTATTCGGCCGATGCCGCATCCGGTTTCACCGAGGAGCAGCTCGCGGCCGTCGCGCGGACCGCGATCGAGCCCGCCCTGCGCGAGAACGACTGGGCGGGAGCCGCGATCGGCGCCGCGAACGGCTACGGCGCGGTCCTGGCCGGGAAGCCCGTACCGGTGCCCGCGATCACCCCCGGCGTGGCCGACCCGGGCGGCTCCGCCGCGAGCGGCGAGAGCGGCACCGGGGACTTCGTCCTCCCGGTGGTCGCGGTCGGCGCGGCCGGCGCCCTCGGGGCGTACGCGTACTCCCGCCGCAAGCGCCGGAACGCCGGTGGAGGCGGTGGCCCGAAGACCACCGGCTGGTCCGGGCAGGACACCCCGCCGGCCCCGCTCCCCCTCCCCGAGCTGGACGCGAAGGCCAAGGCCCTGCTGGTGGAGACCGATGACGCGATCCGCACCAGCACCGAGGAACTCGGCTTCGCGACGGCCCAGTTCGGCGAGGAGGCCGTATCGGCCTTCACCGAGGCCGTGGAGTACGGGAAGGGCGAGCTGACCGCCGCGTTCCGGCTGCGCCAGCAGCTCGACGACGCCTACCCGGAGGACGACGCCACCCGGCGCCGGATGCTGGACGAGATCGTGGCGCGCTGCACCGAGGCGAGCCGCCGGCTGGACGCCGAGACCGCGGACTTCGACCGGCTGCGGGATCTGGAGAAGAACGCCCCGGAGGCCCTCGCCACCGTGGAGGTCCACTTCCGCACGCTGACGGGCCGCACCACGACGGCGGAGGCGACCCTCGTCGCGCTCGGCCGGCAGTACGCGGACTCGGCGGCCGCCCCCGTGTCGTCCAACCCCGAACAGGCCAAGGACCGGCTGCTGTTCGCGACGACCAGCCTGGGCGAGGCGCGCGCCGCGATCGTCGCGGGCGACAACGGCAAGGCCGCCGTGCACGTCCGCGCCGCCGAGGGCGCCGTCGACCAGGCCACGACCCTCGTCGACGCCGTGGAGCGGCGCGCGCAGGAGCTGGCGGAGGCCGCCGGGAAGCTGCCGGGCGCCCTGGGCGAGACGGACACGGACCTCGCCGACGCGCGCGGGCTGCTGACCGGCACCGCCGAGGGCACCTCGACCGCCGATCTGCGCGGCCGGATCGGCCGGGCGGAGGCCGTACTGGCCGGCGTACGCCAGGAGCAGGCCGCGGGCCGGTACGACCCGTTGGACGCCCTGCGCCGCGTGGAGGAGGCCGACGCGGCCCTCGACGAGGCGCTGGCCGGGGCGCGCGAGCGCGAGTCGGGCCGACAGCGGGCGGCGGCCCTGCTCGACCAGGCCCTGCTCACGGCCCGCAGCGCGATCGGCGCGGCCGCGGACTACATCACCACCAGCCGGGGCGCGGTCGGCAGCCAGGCCCGCACCCGGCTGGCGGAGGCGCAGCGCCACCTGGAGCGGTCCACGTCCCTGGCGGGGTCGGATCCGGCGGGCGCGCTGGCCGAGGCCCAGCAGGCGGACTCGCTCGCGCGCCAGGCGCAGCAGCTGGCAGAGCAGGACGTACGGGGCTACCAGGACCCGTACGGCGGTGGCGGTGGTGGCGGCGGTGGCCGGCGGCGTCGCCCTGGTGTTGCTCGGAGCCGCGTACGGGCCGGTCGTACGGGTTCTCGGGCGCGGGCGCAGGAGGGCGCGGGCCGGTGTCCGCTGGCCTGCGGGACGGGGCCGGCGGCGGTCCGCGCAAGGTGTCGCGGGTGATCCTGCTGGACCCCGCGGACCGGATCCTGCTGCTGCACGGCTTCGAGCCCTCGGACCCGGCGGACGACTGGTGGTTCACGGGGCGGGCGGCGGCGCGGTGGATCCGCGCACCATCAGCTCGGCGGGCAGCATGGTGATGCCGCCCGGGGGCAGTGCTCTGCGGCCGGTGACGAGCTGGGCGGCGAGCACGCCCGCCTCGCGCAGCGGCACCCGGACGGTGGTGAGCGGCGGCGCGGTGTCGACGCAGACGGGCAGGTCGTCGAATCCGGCGACGGACACGTCCTCGGGTATCCGCAGGCCGGCTTCGCGCAGGGCGGCGGCGACCCCGGTGGCGACGGTGTCGTTGGCCGCGGCGACGGCGGTGAAGGGGGCGCCGCGGCGCAGCAGTTCGCGGGTGGCGTCATACCCCGCGGAGCGCTCGAACCCGGCGTGCACGGTGAGGGCGGCGCACCGCTCGGGCAGTGCGGGGTCGTGGTCGTGCAGGGCGTCCCGGTGACCGGCGAGGCGCTCGCGTGTGGTGCTCAGCCCGGGTGGGCCCGCGACGTAGGCGATCCGGCGGTGGCCGAGCGCCAGCAGGTGCTCGGTGAGCCGGAAGGCTCCGGCGCGGTCGTCGAACATGACGGTGGCGACGGGGAGTCCGGCGGGCATGGGCAGCGGGGGGCGGCCGCACAGCACCACGGGGGCGCCGGTGGCCGCGATCCGGGCGAGGCGGGCGGCGAGTGCCCGGGTGTGCTCCGGCTCCTCGACGGCTCCGCCGGTCAGGACGACACCGCCGGCCCGCTGGCCCTCCAGGAGGGCGAGGTAGGCGAGCTCGGCGGCCGGATCCCCCTCGGTGTTGCAGACGACGGCGAGCCTGCGGGCATCGCCCTGGCCGCTGGGCGCCAGGGCGCCCTGCAGGGCGCCGGCGAGGATCCCGAAGAAGCTGTCGGCGACGTCGTGGACAAGGACGCCGATGAGGTCGGAGGTGGCCGCGGCCAGGGCCCGCGCGGGGCCGTTGGCGATGTAGCCGAGGTCCTCGACGGCCTGCTCCACCCGGGTCCGGGTGGCGCCGGCCACCGGATATCCGCCGTTGAGCACGCGCGAGACCGTCGCGGGCGACACCCCTGCCCGCACCGCCACTTCGGCGAGCGTGACTGCCATCAGACCCCTCCTTCCGATCGTCCCCGGTCATCGTCTCATCCGGTGTGTGGATCTCCATAGTCGCCGATTGAGAAAGCGCTTTCTATCACCCGTAAGAGTCTTGCACCGCCGCGTTGCGCGGCCCTAGCCTGTTGGAAGTGAAAGCGCTTTCTATGCTGCTTTCCCTGCAACACCGCACAAGCCACACCGCACAAGACGAAGGAGGGGGACACCGTGGAGCGCAGGACGATCAAGATCGCCATGAACGGCGTCACCGGGCGGATGGGATACCGCCAGCACCTGGTCCGCTCCCTGCTCGCACTGCGCGAGCAGGGCGGACTCGACCTCGGCGACGGCACGGTGCTGTGGCCGGAGCCGGTGCTGGTCGGGCGCCGCGAGGCGGCCCTGCGGGCCATCGCCGACCGGCATGGGCTGGAGCACGTCAGCACGGACCTTGACGCGGTCCTGGCCGATCCCGGGGTCGAGGTCTACTTCGACGCGCAGGTCACCAGCGCCCGCGAGGCGGCCGTGCGCAAGGCCATAGCGGCCGGCAAGCACGTGTACTGCGAGAAGCCCACCGCCCTGACCTTCGCGTCGTCCCTCGAGCTCGCCCGGCTGGCCGACGCGGCCGGGGTCAAGCACGGAGTGGTGCAGGACAAGCTGTTCCTGCCGGGCCTGCTGAAGCTCAAGCGGCTCATCGACGGCGGGTTCTTCGGCGAGATCCTCTCCGTGCGCGGGGAGTTCGGCTACTGGGTCTTCGAGGGCGACTGGCAGCCCGCCCAGCGGCCGTCGTGGAACTACCGGACGCAGGACGGCGGCGGGATCGTCGCCGACATGTTCCCGCACTGGGAGTACCTGCTGCACGAGCTGTTCGGCCGGGTCCGCACGGTGCAGGCACTGACGCGCACCCACATCGGCCGCCGCTGGGACGAGGAGGGCAAGCCGTACGAGGCCACCGCGGACGACGCGGCGTACGGAACCTTCGAGCTGGAGGGCGGTGCGGTCGCGCAGATCAACTCCTCCTGGGCGGTCCGGGTCAACCGCGACGAGCTGGTGGAGTTCCAGGTCGACGGGACGCACGGCTCGGCGGTCGCCGGGCTGCGCGGCTGCCGGATCCAGCACCGCGCGGCGACGCCGAAGCCGGTGTGGAATCCGGACCTGCCGCTGACCGAGCGGTTCCGCGACCAGTGGCAGGAGGTCCCGGACAACAACCCCGCGGACAACGGCTTCAAGGCCCAGTGGGAGCTGTTCCTGCGCCACGTCGTCCTGGACGAGCCCTGGCAGTGGGACCTGCTGGCCGGGGCCCGCGGGGTGCAGCTGGCCGATCTCGGACTGCGCTCCTCCGCCGAGGGCCGGCGGCTCGCGGTGCCGGAGGTGACGCTGTGAGCATCCGGCTCCCGTCGATGGACGGCGGTTTCCGCCCGCACACGCCGACCAGCGTTCCGCTGGCCCCGCTGAACTGCGCCCCGGCCGGCAGCCGCACCTTCTATTCGGCCGCGCACGTGGTCGCCGATCCCCTCTTCGCCTCGGCCGACTCCGCGCCGGTGATCGACTGGGAGACCACACTGGCCTTCCGGCACCGGCTGTGGGCGCAGGGGCTCGGCGTGGCCGAGGCCATGGACACAGCGCAGCGCGGGATGGGCCTGGACTGGCAGGTCGCCGCGGAGCTGATCCGCCGGTCGGCCGCCGAGGCCCGGTCGGTGGGCGGGCGGATCGTCTGCGGGGCGGGCACCGACCAACTGTCCGCGGACACGCTGCATTCGACGGCCGCCGTCACCGCGGCGTACGAGGAGCAGCTGGCGCATGTCGAGGCGTGCGGTGCGGGCTCCGTGCTGATGGCCTCGCGCGCCCTCGCCGCCGCGGCGCGCGGCCCCGAGGACTATCTGGAGGTGTACGGGGGGCTGCTGCGCCAGAGCGCCCGGCCGGTCGTCCTGCACTGGCTGGGGCCGATGTTCGACCCGGCTCTGGAGGGCTACTGGGGGCACGAGGACCTGAACGAGGCGACGGAGGTCTTCCTGAAGATCATTTCTGAGTGTCCGGAGAAGGTCGACGGGATCAAGGTCTCGCTGCTCGACGCGGGACGCGAGGTGGACATCCGGCGGCGGCTGCCGGCGGGGGTGCGCTGCTACACGGGGGACGACTACCACTATCCGGAACTGATCGCCGGGGACGGGGAGCTGGCCAGCGACGCCCTGCTGGGCATCTTCGATCCGATCGCCCCGATCGCGGCCCGTGCGGCGCTCGCGCTCGACGAGGGGGATCCGGCGGGGTTCCGGGAGCTGCTGGATCCGACGGTGGCGCTCTCGCGGCACCTGTTCGCACCGCCCACCCGCTACTACAAGACGGGGGTGGTCCTGCTGGCCTGGCTCGCGGGATACCAGGAGCACTTCGCGATGGTGGGCGGGCTGCACTCGGCCCGCTCGCTCCCCCATCTGGCGACCGCGTACGAAATGGCCGACGACCTGGGCCTGTTCCCGGACCCGGAGCTCGCCGAGGCCCGGATGCGTCAGTTGCTCTCCCTGCACGGGGTTTCGTCGTGAACGGGGCACCGGCACCGGCGCCGGCCCGGCTCAGCCTGAACCAGGAGACGATCCGCCAGTGGTCGCTGCCCGAGCTGGTCGCCGGGTGCACGGCGGCCGGGGTGGGCGCGGTCGGGCTGTGGCGCGATCCGGTGCGGAGGTTCGGGGTGCGGGAGGCGGCGAAGCTGGTCGCCGGTGCGGGGCTGCGGGTCAGCTCGCTGTGCCGGGGCGGCTTCTTCACCGCCGCCGACCCCGCGGGGCGCGCCGCCGCCCTGGAGGACAACCGCCGGGCCGTGGAGGAGGCCGCCGAGCTGGGGGCCGATGTGCTGGTCCTCGTCTCGGGCGGACTGCCCGAAGGCGACCGGGATCTGGCGGGGGCCCGGGAGCGGATCGTCGACATCCTGGGCGAGTTGTCGCCGTATGCCGCCGGGTTCGGGGTGCGGCTGGGGATCGAGCCGCTGCATCCGATGTACGCGTCGGACCGCTGCGTGGTCTCCACGCTCGGGCAGGCCCTGGACATCACCGAGCGGTTCCCCGCGGAACGGGTCGGGGTGGTGGTCGATTCCTACCACCTGTGGTGGGACGAGCGGCTCCCCGCCGAGCTGCGTCGGGCCGGCGAGGGCGGGCGGATCGTGTCCGTCCAGGTCGCCGACTGGGTGACCCCGCTCCCCGAGGGCGTACTGCTCGGCCGGGGGCAGTTGGGCGATGGCTCGATCGACCTCAGGGCCTTCCGGGAGCTGACCGACGCCGCCGGGTACCGGGGGCCGGTGGAGGTGGAGATCTTCCATCCGGGGCTGTGGGCCCGGGACGGTGGAGAGGTGCTGCGGGAGGTGGTCGAGCGCTACCGCGAACACGTCGGGTGACGCGGGCGCCCGGGGGCACGGGGCGCTGAGAAGGGTCGTTTGAGGATACGGAGACGACTGAGATATACACAGAGGAGCTCGACGGCAGCGTCAGATGTGTATAAGGTACAGACCCGTCCCAGAACGCAAAGCGCCCCCCACGCACCCGCCAGAGCCCACTTACCCTTGCTGCCTTCCGGCCCTGGGGGAGTTGGGTGAGATAGCGCCACGTGAGGGGCTGGCCCCACCCTAGCGGATGAAGCGCCCGGGAATCGAGCCGGACCCCACCGGGATCACCGCCGGTCGATCACGTTCGCGAGCACCCCTCAACGTCTTGTATTGTTTGCCGCGGAGGATTCGCCTAGTGGCCTAGGGCGCACGCTTGGAAAGCGTGTTGGGGGCAACCCCTCACGAGTTCGAATCTCGTATCCTCCGCCATTGCTCTCACCGGGCAATACGTTGAAGAGCCCCACCGCTTGCGGTGGGGCTCTTTGCGTTCCCGGTCGGCTCCCCATCCGTGATCGCGTCGACCACGACGCCAGGGACCACCCGCCCGGCCGCCCGGACTGGGCGTGCGTGGGGGCATACCCGGACATACCGTTCTCTGGAGGTGCCCAGAGGTGCCCGGAGCGGCGCGGTGCGGGCGGGAAGCGGGTGGGTGCGGGTGGCGTGGACGGACTGGCTCAGGACGGAGATCTTCCGGCCCTACCCCGAGCTGCTGATCTTCCTGACCATCGCCGTCGGCTTCCTGCTCGGCCGCATCCGCTACAAGTCGATCGCCCTGGGCGCCGTCACCGGCTGCCTCGTCGCCGGCCTGGTCATCGGCTCCCAGGCCAAGGTGGAGATCGACGGGCCGATCAAGTCCGTCTTCTTCCTCATGTTCCTCTTCGCCCTCGGCTACGACGTCGGCCCGCAGTTCTTCCGCGCCCTGCGCAAGGACGGCCTCCCCCAGGTCGTCCTCGCCCTCATCGTCTGCGTCACCGGCCTCGCCACCGCCTGGGCCTTCGCCGCCCTCGCCGGCTACGGGCCCGGCCTCTCCGCCGGGCTGCTCGGCGGCGGCCTCACCCAGTCCGCCGTCATCGGCGTCGGCGCCGACGCCATCGCCCACCTGCCCGGCATCGACGCCGGTGAGGCCCGGGACCAGGCGCACCTGATCGCCGTCGCCTACGCGGTCACGTACCCCCTCGGTACGGTCCTGCCCGCGCTGCTCCTCGCCGGCGTGCTGCCCCGCCTCCTACACAGGGACCTCGCGGCCGAGAGCGCCGTACTGGCCGCCGACCTGGAGGCCGCCGAGAACGACCCCGACGCCGGGGAGGGCTACTACAAGCACGTGCTGCGCGCCTACGCCGTCGACGTGGCGGCCTTCGCCGGACGCACCATCGGCGACTTCGAGGCCGAGCAGAAGGCGGCGGGCCGGCGCGTCTACATCACCCGGCTGCGCCGCGCCGGGGAGATCCTGGAGCACACCCCCGGCACCCGGATCGAGCTCGGCGACGTGCTGGCCGTCAGCGCGGTCCGCGGGGACCTCGTCTCCTACGACGCGCGCACGCACATCGGGATGGAGACGGACGACTTCGAACTCCTCGCCTACCGCACGGAATCCCTGCACGTCGTCGTCACCGAGCGGAACCGCGAAGGACGGGGCGGGCGGGGCGGGCGGGGCACAGTGGCCGCAGCGGGCGGGCCGAGCGGGCCGGGCGTGCGCACCATCCGCACCCTGCGCCACGAGGAGTTCATGCCGGGCGTCTTCGTCGAGGAGCACTGGCGGGCCGGCGCCGACCTGCGGGTCCGGCTCGACAGCACCGTGGAGCGCGGGGACACCCTCGTGCTCACCGGGCCCCGCAGCCGGGTGCAGGCGGCCGCGGAGCGGCTGGGCAAGCCGGTGCCGACCAGTTTCGCGACGGACATGGTGTGGATCGCGCTCGGCCTGTTCCTCGGCGGCTGCCTGGGCATCCCCGCCCTGCACGCGGCGGGCGCCCCGCTGTCGCTGTCGACCTCCACCGGGGCGCTGCTGATGGGCCTGGTCTTCGGCTGGATCCGGAGCAAGTACCCGACGTACGGGAACCTGCCGTCGGCAGCGCAGTGGCTGATGGGCACGCTCGGGCTGTGCGTGTTCGTGACGGTGGTCGGCCTCAACGCCGGCCCGAGCTTCGTCCCCGGCCTGCGCGAGGCCGGCTGGCCGCTGCTGTTCTGGGGCGCGGCCGTGACGACCGTGCCGCTGCTGGCCGGATTCGCGTACGGGCACTTCGTGCAGCGGCTGCCCCTGCCGATCCTGCTCGGCGCCCTCGCCGGCGCCCAGACCACGACCGCCGCCCTCGGCGCCCTCACGGAGCGCGCCCGCAGCCAGATCCCGGCGCTGGGCACGACGGTCCCGTACGCGCTGGGCAACATCCTGCTGACGATGTGGGGTTCTGTGATCGTCCTGCTGCGGCAGTGACGCGCTCCCGCACGGCGGCTCAGGCGGGTCAGACAGGTCAGGCGGGGCCGCCGGCCCGCTCGGCCTGGCGGCGGGCCGTGTAGGCGCCGAGGTCCCGCTTGATCTCCATCACGGACTCCACCGGGATCCTGACGGGCTCGCAGTACAGCGCGTCGCACGAGCGCGGGTGCGTGCCGTCGATCAGCGACACCCCGCTGAGCACGAGCCCGGCGTTCTCCTCGATGTCGGTGCAGAGGACGGGGTGGAAGAAGCAGTCCTCGTAGACGTCCCCCACCCTGATGCCCGCCGGGTTGCGGGGGTCGGTCGGCGCGGTCGGCGCGGTCGGCGCGGTCGGCGCGGTCGGCTCGTTCATGCGGGCCAGCCTGCCACGGGGGCTCCGGGGGATCGGCCGTGGGACTCAGCCGTGGGGGATCAGGGCCACCGGGCCGCCGGCGTGGTGGGCCACCGCGTGGTCCGTGGGGCCCATGCCGTGGAGGGGTCGGTGGCGGCGGCGGCCGACGACCAGGAGGCCGGCGGACGCGGACTCGTCGACCAGGACGCGCTCGGCGTCTCCCGGGAGGCTGACGCACTCGGTCGCCACCCGCGGATGGCGCGCGGAGACCGCGGCCACTGCGGCTTCGAGCCCCTCCGCAGCCGCCGAGCCCTTGCCCACCGCGTACACCGCGCGCAGCGGCAGCCCGTGCGCGGCCGCCCACGCGTACCCGAACTCGAGGACGGGGACGTGGTCGCCCGCCGGGTCCACCCCGACGACGACCCCGCGCCCGCGCCGCTCCCGCTCGGCGGGCTCCCGGATCAGGACGACGGGGACTTCGGCGCGTCCGGCCACGTGCAGGGCGGTGGAGCCGAGCCGCGGGACCAGGTGGTGGTGGTCGCCGCTCGCTCCGAGCACGATCAGCCCGGCGTTCGCCCGGGCGGCCGCGCGCGGGATCTCGTTGCCCGGCCCGCCCTCGGCGGTGGCCGTCTCGACGGTCAGCCCGGGGTGCGCGGCGCGCAGTTCCGCGGCGAGCGACGCCAGTACGGACACCATCGCGAGCTCGCTCTCGCCGAGCACCGGCTGGAACTCGGGGGAGATCGGCTGGACGGTCGGCCAGGCCTGGCCCACGTGGAGCAGCCGGAGCGGCGCCCCCGCCGACGCGGCCTCACGGGCCGCCCAGCGGGCGGCTGCGAGGCTGCGGAAGGACCCGTCGAAGCCGACGAGGAAGGGGAGGGGAGGCGCGGGAGGGACGGCCGGGACGGCCGGAACAGGCGGAACAGGCGGAACAGGCGGAACAGGCGGGACAGGCGGGACAGGCGGAACGGGCGGTACGGACATCAGCGGCACCCTTCTTTCCATGCCGCGGCCATTTCCTGGTCGCTACTACACGACGCTACGCCCCTCGCCCCTTTTCTCCCTTTTAGCCAGCTTCGCTGCATCCCCCCAGGCCCTCCGGCGCCCCCGCCGCGGCGCTAGTGCCGTGACCGGAAAGGTTTGCCGGGTCGCGGTGTCCGGTGCGGTGCATCGCAAGGCGGAGGATCACGTCGCGTACTGGACGTACTCGCGTGGTCCGACAACGCGGCGAGGTGCCGTGCCGGGCGCCGCGACCCGGTGGACCTTTCCGGTCACGGCACTAGGCTGCGCACGTGCCGTCGTACTCCATCGGGCAGGCCGCCGGCCTGCTGCGCGTCAGTCCCGAGACCGTCCGCCGCTGGGCCGACGGGGGGCGGTTGTCCGCGCGCCGCGGCGCCGACGGGGTGCGGACCGTGGACGGAGCGGACCTGGCCGCCTTCGCCAAGGAGCGGGCCGCCGGGCTGCATCCGGTGCCCGAGGCGCCCCCCGCCACCTCCGTGCGCAATTCCTTCGCCGGGATCGTCACCGCCGTCCTCCTCGACGAGGTCGCGGCGCAGGTCGAGATCCAGTCGGGGCCGCACCGCGTGGTCTCCGTCGTGACCCGCGAGTCCGTCGAGGAGCTCGGCATCGCGGTCGGGGTCACCGTGACGGCCCGGGTGAAGTCCACCGACGTCCACATCGACCTGGCCTTCTGAGCGGGCCGCCGTAGCTGTTGAAGACGGCGACCTTGCCGTCGGTGACGGGGGTGGTGACGTGGTTGGGGACGGTGCGGCCGGGGGGTCGAGGACGATCGTGCGGGACGTCGCCCGGGCGATGCGGTACCGGCCGACGCCGTCGCCCGTACCGCGGTACGGGGCGAGCGCGGGCAGCGAGGTCATCAGTGGGAACCCGAAGTCCGGTTCGGCCAGGGTCACCCGGAGGCGGTCCCCGCGGGCGTGCACGCGCTCGACGTGGCGCAGCCAGTAGCCGGCGGCGGTGTGCGAGGACGCGGCGCGGCCCATGGCCCTCGCGTCGTTCGCGGCGGTTGGTCTGTCCACGACCCTCCCCTGTGGCCCGCGGCGGCCGCCCCCCGGTCCGGCGGCGGCGCCGCGCCCGACCCCTCCTCCCGCACGACGGACCCCTCGGAGACGATGGCCCTCAAGGTCCTGCCGTCGACGAAGTACCGTTCCAACGGATCGTCGTGACCGGCCCCTCGGCGGACGCCGGAACCGGCGTCCAGGCCCCGCCCGAGGCGCCGGCCCTGGGCCGCAAGGTCGGATCCGCCGCCCGGTGGAGCCTGGTCAACACCGTGGTCATGCGTCTCGGCAACTTCGTCACCGGCATCATCCTCGCGCGCTTCTTCCTCGGGCCCGAGGCCTGGGGCGTCTACGGGATCGCCCAGACGGTCCTGCTGGTCCTGCTCTCCGCGAACGAGCTCGGCGTCTCGCTGGCCATCGTGCGCTGGGAGGGCGACCCCCGCCGCTTCGCCCCGACCGTCCTCACCCTCAGCGCCGCCTCCAGCTGCCTGCTGTACGCCGTCCTGTTCGCCGCGGCCCCCGCGGTGGCCCGGGTGCTCGGCTCGCCCGAGGCGTCCGGCGTGCTGCGGGTGATGTGCGTGTGCGTGGTCCTGGACGGGCTCTCACAGGTGCCCGCGGGCTTCCTGACCCGGGAGTTCGCGCAGGGCCGGCGGATGGCCATCGACGCCCTCAACTTCGTCCTCAGCACCGCCGTGACCCTGCTGCTGGCCGTCCAGGGCTGGGGCGCGATGAGCTTCGCCTGGGGCTCGGTCGCCGGCAACGTGGCCGCCCTCGCCGGCTGCTGCCTCGCCGCGCCCGGCACCCTGAAGTTCGGGTGGGACCGGGAGCAGGCCCGGGCGCTGCTGCGCTTCGGACTCCCGCTGGCCGGGGCCAGCATGCTCGCCCTCGGCGTGGTCAACGTGGACACCATGGTGGTGGGCTCCGCACTCGACCAACTCGCCCTCGGCTTCTACGTGCTGGCCTTCAACATCTCCGGCTGGCCCGTACGGATCATCTCCGAGGCGGCCCGCCGCGTCTCCTTCGCCGGGTTCTCCCGGCTGGCGGACACGCCCGGAGCGCTGGCCGGCGGGTTCGGCCGCGCCCTGGGCGTGGTGATGACGGGCACCGTGCCGCTCTGCGTCCTGCTCGCCGCCCTCTCCGCGCCGATCGTCGGTCTGGTCTACGGCGAGCGGTGGCTGCCGGCCGCCGCGGCGCTGCCCTGGCTGATGGGGCTCGGCCTCGTCCGGATCGGCTGCGAACTGGCCTACGACTGCCTGGTGGCCATCGGCCGCCGCCGCTCCCTCATCGGGGTGCAGGGACTGTGGCTCGTGGTCCTGATCCCGACCCTGGTGATCGGCGCCGGGGCCGGGGGGATCGTGGGCGTGGCCCAGGGGCACGTCCTGGTCGCCGGCGTGGTCGTGGTGCCGGTGTTCCTCGTCGCGCTGCACCGGGGCGGCATCTCCCTGGGCACCGTCGCGCGGGCCTGCGCCTGGCCGTTCCTGGGCGGTGTCGTGATGACGGGTGTGGTCCTCCTGCTCGAGGAGCTGCTCGGCGACGGCGTCCTCGCACTGCTCGCCACCGGGGCGGCGGGCACGCTGTGCTACGCCCTGTGCGTCCTGCCCAGCCTCGGCTTCCTACGCGGTTCCCCACCGGCTGCCGCGCCCGCGACCGTAGGGGTATAGCTCCATGGCACGTCATATGGCACGTCATCGCAGACGCTTATGGGCCTGGCTGCTGGCCGGGGTCCTCCTGGTCACCGGGCTGGCCCTCTACCAGGCCGAGCGGACGGGGAACACCGAGTCCTCCGCCGCTTCGTGCCCGGACAGCGCCCTTCAGTGTCCCGGTGAGGACGGCGCCCTCGTCACCCCCGAGCCCTCCGCGGACCCCTCCGCTTCGGTCGGTCCGAGCCCCTCGGAGACCGCGCCGCCGTCCCCTTCCGCCACTCCCCCGCCGGCCGGCAGCGCGCCGCCGTCCCCGGCCGCGCCCGCCTGCACCTCGGCCTCGCCGGGCGCCTGCGGTTTCCCCGATGCGCGCACCACCGGTCCGCGGATCGGGCTGGAGCGGCACGACACGGGGAACATGTCCGTGAAGACGGACGGGATGGTCATCAAGGGCTGGGACATCAAGGGCTCCCTGGACGTCTACGCGAACGACGTCACCATCATCGACAGCAAGATCACCTCGGCCAACTGGTGGGGCGTGAACCTCCGTCCGGGCTTCAAGGGCCTGCGGGTCCTGCACACCACGATCACCGCGATCCCGGGCAAGGGCCCCGACAACGGGGGCGTCAACTACGCGGTCTCCAACATGGGCGAGAGCTCCATCGAGGTCGGCTGGTGCAACATCTCGGTGTTCGGCAACGCCCTGTCCATGGGCCAGGGCAACCTGCACGACAACTTCGTCCACGACATCGCGGCCTTCCGCAACCTGGGCGGCGAGTGGCAGCACACGGACGCCGTCATCAGCGGCGGCGGCAACAAGGGCCGGCTGACCATCCGCCACAACACCCTGCTCAACGCGGTCCCCGTGGACCGGGGCGCCAGCGCGGCCCTCGGGCTCTTCGCCGACACCGGCGTGGTCTCCAACGTCATCGTCGACCGCAACTGGCTGGCCGGCGGGGCGTACGCGCTCTACGGGGGCGGCCCGGGTGCGACGGGCATCCAGGTCACGGACAACGTGTTCTCCACCCAGTACCACCCCAACAGCGGAACCTACGGGGCCGTCGCCGCCTGGAACGCCGGCGGCGCGGGGAACGTCTGGAGCGGCAACCGCACGAGCGACGGCCGGCCCGTCGTCCCCGAACCGACTCCCTGAAGACCGGAAGGACATCATGCGCCGCATCGCCCGGGCCCCCTGGGAGCTGCTCAAGCGGGCCTTCGGCTGGCTGGTGCTCTTCGAGGCCAGGAACAAGCTCCTGCTCGCCCCCTCCGCCGTGCGGCTGCGCCGTTTCGAGGACGCCGAGACCGTCCGGCTCGCCGCCCTGACCGGCCGGCCGCCGACCGCCCTGGTCGCCACCGTGATCGCCACCCACCGGCGCCCCGAGGCGCTGCGCGCCGCGGTCCTCTCGGCCCTGGCCCAGACCGTGGCCGACCAGGTGGTCATCGTGGTGGACGACGGCGCGGGACTGCCCGAACTGCCTGCGGATCCCCGGTTGTTCGCGGTGTCGCTGGACCGCAACACGGCAACGGCCGGTGTCGTGCGCAACGTCGGGATACGGCTGACCCGTTCGCGCTACGTCGCCTTCCTCGACGACGACAACCTGTGGGAGCCGGACCACTTGGAGCAGGCCCTCGCGGTCCTGGAGCCGGCCGGCGGTCCCGACGCCGTGTACACCGCGCTGCGCCGGGTGCTCCCCGACGGTACCGAACGGGACGTGCTGTCGGTGCCGTTCGACCGCCGGCGCTCCGCCCACGAGGCGTTCCTGGACACCAACGCCTTCGTGGCGCGCCGCAACCGGTCGCTGTACTTCAGCCGGCTGCGGCGCACCCCCGAGGTGCTGCCCCGCGAGGACTGGGAGCTCGTACGCCGCTACAGCCGCCGCCACGAGGTGCGCCACGTGCCGCGGCCCACGGTCCGCTACCTGGTCAACCCGGAGAGCTTCTACACCGCCTGGGACGGTCCGGCGCCCTCCGGGTGACCCGGCGGGTTCAGGGCCCGGGGGTGGCGCGCAGCGCGGTCGGGCTGGCCAGGGCCCGCGCCGCCGCCCGGCTCGCGGGCCGGCCGAGGGCGGCCCGCGAGGTCTCGCGCAGCAGTACGGCCGCCCGGAAGGCGGTGGTGGCCGCCGGCCCGTGGCGGCGCCCGTAGAGCCGCACCCGGTTGAGGGTCAGCAGGGTCCAGAGCCGGGGCGACACCTGCGAGTCCCCGCCGAGGTGGACGGCCTCGGCGGCGGGCTCCAGGCGGGTGGCGAAGCCGCGGTCGCCGGCCCGCAGGCAGTACTCCGTCTCCTCCGAGTACAAGAAGAACGATTCGTCCCAGGCGCCACAGGCGTCCAGGCACTCCCGGGAGAGTGCCATCAGCGCCCCGGTCGCCCAGTCCGCGACCGTGGCCCGCCGGTAGGCGGCGGGATCGGTGACCAGCTCGCTCCACAGCGGGAAGCGGCCGGCCCGGCGGTTGCCGATCACCGCCTCGCCCAGGGCGCGCGTCACGCGCGACTCCCGGCGCAGCGAGTGGTGCAGCGTCCCGTCCTCCTCGTGGAGCAGGGGGACGCTGATCCCGACCCGGCCGCCCCCGTCGAGGGGGGCGCCGAGCGCGGCGACGAGGAGTCCGGCGCAGCCCCGCCACATCCTGACGTCCGGATTGCACACGAGGGGCGGAACCTCCGCGGGTGCCGCCGTGATGGCGGGGCGGGGCGCCGGGGCCAGGGTGAGCCCCGTACGGACGGCGAACCGCCGCAGTCCGGCGACCGCTTCGGGGTGCGCACCGTCGGAGACCGCGAGCTCGGTGTGCGTACGGGCCGCCGCGTCGAGACCGGCCAGGAGCGCGCTCAGGTCCTTCAGGCAGCCCTCGCGCACGGACTTGTCCGCCAGGCAGTCCGGTGCCAGCTCCACCCGCAGGGCCCGGGCCTGCGCGCCCCGGTCCCGTACCTCGGGCGGCGCCTCGGGGGTGGTGCCGAGCCAGAGCCCGGAGCGCACCGCCACCGCCCAGACGCCGGACGGCAGCCGCAGGGTCGCCGGCCGCGCCCCCGGGGTCCCCGCGTTCGGGGGGAACGCCCAGGCGGAGGGCCGGGGCGCGGGGCGCGAGCCGTCCTCCCCGGTGGGGGAGCAGACCAGGGCGGTCAGCAGCGCGGGCCAGGTGAACTCCCCCTCCGGGGAGAGCAGTCGCACGCGTCCGGCATCGGCATCGGGATCGGCTTCGGCCCCGGCCTCACCGCCGCCTTCACTCTCGGAGGCGGCGACGGGGAGCCCCAGGCACACCTCGATCTCGGTGCCGAGCAGGTCGCAGACCTCCTCGGCCAGGGCGACCGCCTCACGGCCGTCGGCCGGGACGAGCCGCAGGGAGCGGCGCGGCTCGGCGGGCAGACCGGCGAGGAGGGTGGCCAGGTCCTCCGCGGCGACCGGCTCCGCGCGCGGGGCACCGAGCAGCACGCTCAGCCGGTCGGGGTGCACCGCGACCGCGTAGGCGGGATCGTCGGGACGCGGCGCGGCGGTGTCCGCCGGGTACAGGGCGAGCCCGGCGGGCACGGCGCGGACCACGCACGCGCCGACCGGCCCCAGGGGGACGCGGACCAGGGCGCGCTGCCAGCGCGGGGCGGGCAGCCGGGTGCCCAACGCCTCGGGCGCCGCCCCCGGGGCGAACCGCCACCAGCCGCCGCCGGGGGTGGCGGGTTCGGTGACGTAGAGCAGGCCGCCGGGGGTGAGCACGGCCGGAGCGTCGGGAGCCTCCAGGGTCACCTCCCAGGCGTCGGCCAGGCGTTGGGCCAGCGGACCGTCCCCACCGGCGGCCGGGGCGGCCGCCCCGGACAGCACCAGCCGGACGGCGAGGGGTTCCTCCTCGCGCAGGAGGGCCAGCAGGCCGCCCAGCTCCTCGCCGAGGTTGCCGGCGGCCGCCGGCGGCACGTCCACCACGACCGCGGGCCGGCGGGCGTCGGCGGGCAGTTCCCGTACGAGGCCGCGGACCGGGGAGTCCCGTACGGCCGAGGAACGCAGCAGGTAGCGGTGGGGGAACTCGTCCCGTACGGTGCGCGGCGGTTGCGCCGGCGCCCCCGTGCCGGAGTCGGAACCCCCCACCGCCGCGCCCTGCTCCGGGCCGCTGACGCGGCGTCCGAGCCGGCGCAGCAGCCGCCCGGACATGCCGCCGCGCGGGGGCCGTTCCGCCGGTCCGTCGCCACCCTGTCGCACTGGTTCTCCCGTCCTCGCCGGCCCTGATGTGATCATGATGAGCCCCTGGGGCGGGCGCTCGAACCACCCGAGCCCCGGTTCCGGCCGGAGAGGCGGTCGAAAGCGGATTCGGAGAGGTCCGACCGGCCCCGGCCGGGGCGGGCCGGGTTCCCGGAGCCGGCGGGTCCCGGGGTGTCGCCGTCGAGGCTGAGTTCCTCCATGAGCGACAGGCCCCGCTGCACCTTGGGCTGCCGGCCGCCGCTCCCCTCCGGGCCCCCGTGCCTCCCACGCCGCTCGTCGTCGTCGGCCCGGGTGCGCTTGCCCGGCGCTCCGGACCGCTCGGGCGCCGCTGCGGGCCGGTGCGCGGCCCATCCGCCGTCACCGGCGTTCCAGCGGATGTCCAGCGGTGCGGCGCCGCCATCGCCGTAGGTGCCCGGGGACGACGGGGCGACGGTGTGCCGCATGCCGCCCGGAGTCGTCAGGTGGATGCTCCGGCCGAGGGCGTCGGCGTAGAGGCCGAGCAGCAAGCGCGCGGTGGCGTCGAGTCCGTCGGGCGTGGCGGCGTCGTGCTCCGCGTAGGTGGCCGGGGTCTGGTCGAACGGATGGACGCGACCGGTCGTCAGGCGGACGAAGAAGTCGTTGACGGGGGTGCCCTGCGCGACCAGTCGGTTGGTCAGTTCCTTCACCGCCGAGACCGACGCGTACCGCAGGTAGACGTGCCGGAACATGGGACGCAGGACTTCGTTCCAGGTCAGCGGGTCCGCGTGGAGGGTCCGTGGCGCCGTCGAGGTGCCATCGGCCGGGTCCGCGGGCCGGTTCGGGGGCTGTTGCGGCTGCGGTGACGGCTGCAAGGCCTCGCTGAGCGCGGCGAGGAAGGAGCCCTGCGGCTTGTGGAACCGGGCGGCGGCGAGCAGGTCCCGCTCGGCCAGTCGGCCCCCGACGGAGTCGGCGGCAGGCGTCGGCGGCCGGACGAGGTAGGTCCGGGCGAAGTGGCGCATGTGGCGCAGGAAGGCCGACGTGTCGTCGCTGAGCGCCAGTTGGTAGGCGTGCAGGCGCATCTGCGTCGGATCGAGACCCGCCCAGACGTGCGGGTGGCCGGGAACGGCGCGGGACACCGCGCGGCTGATCCGCTGCTTCGCGGGGTCGCCCAGGCCGGTGTCGCGCGGCGCCTCGGTCTCGGCCCGGGGCAGGCGGGGGCCCGGCTCACCGGCGGGCGGGGCGGAGCTCGACGTCAGTGACTTCCAGACGCGTCCACCGGGGTGGAACAGGGGGCGCAGCGGGTCCGCCTGCGGAGCTGTACGGGCCTGCGCCTTCTTGGACTTCGGACGGCCCGCGCCCCCGTCCAGCCCCGTGCGGACGGCCGAGAGCCGAAGGCCCGCGCGCATCTTCCTGACCTCCTCGCCACGGGCGGTGTACTCGTCCCCCTCG
The DNA here is from genome assembly GCF_003287935.1 of Streptomyces sp. ICC1. Lineage (GTDB taxonomy): Bacteria > Actinomycetota > Actinomycetes > Streptomycetales > Streptomycetaceae > Streptomyces > Streptomyces tritrimontium. Next base: position 8,478,649 of record NZ_CP030287.1, on the reverse strand, counting down.
GCGCGGTTGAACAGCCGGTTCATGGGATTGGGGAGCCCCTCGTGGTCCTGGGGCAACGCGCCCACGAGCTTGCCCGCGAGCAGTCGGGACAGGTCGGTCTGGGTGGCGTTGTGGCGGAAACCGGTGTGGAAGGCGAGACCGCGGGTGGGCGGCACCAGGTTCTCGGCGGCGCTGCGCAGCGGAGCGATGTCCTGCTCGTAGCCGTCGGCACGGGCCGGCGTCCCCGGGGCGGGGGTGTTCCCCGTCCCGAGTTCCCGGGCGAGTTCCCAGGTGGCCAGTTCCATCAGGCCTTCGCTGAGCTCGTGGAACTCGCCCCCGCCGGTGCCGAAGCGGACCGGTTCGACCGCGTTGCTCTCCAGCAGGAGGGCGGGGCCGTCGACGAAGAGGTTCGGCTCGGGGGAGTAGGGGAGCTGGGGGGCGATGGCCGCCTGGCGGTCACGGGCACTCATGTCGCGCTGGACGGCGTGGACGAACTTCAGCACGTCCCGATGGTTGAAGTCGTTCGGCGAGGTCCGGGGCGTCGGCCGGACGGGGGGCTCCTGCGCCGTCTCCTGGTTCTGTTGGGCGGCTTGCCCCTTCTCGAAGTCGGCGAGCCGCTTCTCGTACGCCGCCGCGGCCTCGTCGTTCTTCTCCCGCACCCGCGTCGCGGTGTCCCGCAGGAGCCGGGCCTTCCCCTCCGGGGTGACGGGGGTGAAGTAGCCGCCCGACATCAGGTACGGGCGCAGCGGCGGGAGGTTCGCCGGCGGCTGGGCCGCGATCTCCTGCGGTGACAGGGGCCTGAAGTCCCGCTCGGTCGGCTCGTCGGTGAGGGGCACCGCGAACTCCGCGTTCGCGTCGCCGTGGTCGACCCCGTCCCCCTCCTCAGCCTCGTCGAAGCGCAGTTGACGGTCCAGCTGGGCGAAGACGTGGGTGCCGTCCGGTGCATGGTGGGGGTAGTCGTCGAAGTCCATGAAGGCCACGTACGGATGGCTTCCCTGGTCCATGAAGGCGTGCAGGGCCTGGCGGTTGGCATCGTTGACGAGGAGTGCGTTGCGGGCGGTTCCGTACGGGAACTTGTCGGGCCAGGGGTCCAGCGGGGTGGGAACCAGGGCCAGCGGAAGGGAGAACGAGGTCCCCGCCGCGACGGCCGTGACCGCGGCGTGGATCCGGACGGCCGCCTCCGCGCGCTTCGTGGCCTTCAGCGCCTCCGACTTCGTCCCGGACTTCTCGCCGCCGTTGACGGCGACGACCACCCCGACGCGGCCCCGGTACCGCTCGGGCAGGCCGTCCTGCACGTGGTGCAGGAACCGTTGGAGCAGCTCGGGAGAGTCAGTGAGGGTCCGGTGGCTGACCATGGCGTTGACGACGTAGGAGATCTGGCGGCCCTGGTGGACGCTCTCGCTCACCCGGTGCTGGTACTCCGCGGCGGACATCGGGCTCCGGCTGGCGTTGCGGGCCAGGGCGTCGAAGGCGGGGTTGACGTACGCGTACGGCTGGGCTTCTCCTCCGGGGCCCTCGCCGGGGGCGTACCACGGGAGGGTGGGCGCGTCGTCGAGCTCCATGGAGTCGGCCCCGGGGGCGTTGCTGGGGTTCTGTCTCTTTTTCTCCTCTCCGGGCCCAGGCCGCCCGCGGCCCGGGACCCACCGTTTGGGCACGCCGCCAGGCGACCGGCACAATGGGCCCGTGCTCCACGATCTCTTCCCGCCCGGAATCCAGCACGGCCTGGACCTCGCGGGCCTCTTCGTCTTCGCCACGGCCGGCGCCCTGCTCGCCGTACGCAAGAACTTCGACGTCTTCGGCCTCGTCGTCCTCGCGCTCGCCACGGCCCTCGGCGGCGGCCCGTCCCGCGACCTCGTCATCGGTCCCCCGCCCGCCGCCGCCTTCCGCGACCTCGGCTCCTCCCTCCCCCCAGCGGCCGCGCGCCGGCCCGGGAAGCCGCACGACCAGCCCACCCGCCCGCCCGGCCAGCCCCTGCCGATGCCTACCCACCCCGTCCGCGCGCCCCTCCCCGTCTCACACCCTGAGCAGCGGCACCATGACCTCGTCGACCATTTCCGCGATGTCCGCGTCCTGCCATTCACTTCCGCACACCTTCGCGCGGTACATCATCACCGCCGGAATGACCTCGACCAGGATCGGGCCAGTGGCGTCCGGCCGCACGTCACCACGGTCGATTCCGCGCCTCACCAGCTCACCGATCAACCGGTGTGCCGGTTCGTGCAGGCCGGACCAGATCAGGCCGTGGAACCGGCGCGCATGAGCGTGGTCGCACTCGTGAAGCACCGCCTGCAGCGCCTGCCCGGCGCGCGAGCGCATGACGTCCCGCATCCGCACGCACAGCGCGAAGAGGTCCTCGCGCACCGATCCCAGGTCCGGGATCTGGTCGAGCGGCGGCAGCCGCGTCCGCAGCGCGTCGGCCACCAGGTCCGTCTTCGAGGGCCAGCGCCGGTACAGCGCCGCCTTTCCGGTGCGCGCACCGGAGGCCACGCCCTCCATCGTGAGCGCGTTCCAGCCCACCGTGCCCAGTTGTTCCAACGCGGCGTCGAGAATCGCCCGTTCGAGCTCGGGCCCGCGCCTGCGCACCCCGGGCGCCTGCGACCAGCGCGAACCCATCGCTCCCGTACCTCCGCCCGGCCCGCGCGTCCCTCGCACGTATTTACAGCCTTAGTGAACGCTTGCGTTCCCTAAGGCCGCTCCCTACCGTGGCTCGATGTGAACGCACGAGTTCACTATTTCACTTTGGGGGGATCCACAGTGACGACTCCTCAGCTCTCCACACCCCGAATACCGGGCGCGGCCCGCCGCGAGGGGCGTCCTGGAGTGGCGCTCACCGTCATCGCCGCCTGTCAGCTCATGGTCGTCCTCGACGCGACGATCGTGAACATCGCGCTCCCGCACATGCAGACCGACCTGGAGATGACCACCACGGACCTGTCCTGGGTGATCAGCGCCTACACGCTCGCCTTCGGCGGTCTGCTCCTGCTCGGCGGCCGCGCCGGCGACATCCTCGGCCGCCGGCGCGTCTTCCTGACCGGCATCCTGATCTTCACCCTGGCCTCCCTGCTCGGCGGTTTCGCCCAGGAGCCCTGGCAACTCCTCATCGCGCGCGCCCTGCAGGGCGTCGGCGGCGCCATCGCCTCGCCGACCTCGCTCGCCCTGATCACCACGACGTTCGCCGAGGGCCCCGAGCGCAACCGCGCCTTCGGCGTGTTCGCCGCCGTTTCCGCGGGCGGCGGCGCCATCGGACTGCTCGCCGGCGGCATGCTCACCGAGTGGCTGGACTGGCGCTGGGTCCTCTTCGTCAACGTGCCGATCGGCCTGCTGATCGCCTTCCTGACCCCGCTCTACATCAACGAGTCCGAGCGCCATCCCGGCCGCTTCGACATCGCCGGCGCGCTCACCTCCACCGGCGGCATGGCCGCGCTCGTCTACGGGTTCATCCGCGCCTCCCAGGACGGCTGGCGCGACGCCCTGACCATCGGCTCGTTCGCCGTGGCCGTGCTGCTGCTCGCCGCCTTCGTGCTGATCGAGTCCCGGGCCCCCGATCCGATCATCCCGCTGCGCATGTTCGCCGACCGCAACCGCACCGGTACGTACGTGGTCATGCTCAGCCTCGCCGCCGCGATGTTCGGCATGTTCTTCTTCATCGTCCAGTTCGTGCAGAACGTACTGGGCTTCTCCCCGATCCAGTCGGGCCTCGGCTTCCTGCCCGTCACGGTCGCCATCATCACCGCCGCCGGGCTCTCGCAGCGCCTGCTGCCCCGCTTCGGCCCCAAGCCGTTCATGGTCGCCGGATCCGCGCTCACCGGCATCGGGCTGGCCTGGCTGACGTTCATCGAACCCGACAGCTCGTACCTCTCCGGCGTGCTGGGCCCGATGCTGCTGTTCGGCTTCGGCATGGGCCTCAACTTCGTCACCCTCACCCTCACAGCGGTCTCCGGGGTGGCGCCGCGGGAGGCCGGCGCGGCCTCCGGGCTGCTCAACGCCAGCCAGCAGGTCGGCGGCTCCCTGGGGCTGTCCATCCTGGTCACCGTCTTCGGCACGGCCGGCCTGAACGAGGCCGAGAAGCAGGTCCCGGACTTCATGGCGCACGCCGACCAGGCCCAGGCGGCGCTCTTCCGGCAGACCGGGCGGCTGCCCGACCCCTGGGGGGACGTCGTCCTGACCCGGGGGATCGCGACCGCCTTCATCGCCGCCGTGGCCATGGCCGGCGTCGCGCTCGTCACCGCGCTGCTGGTGATCCGGGTGCGCAGGAGCGACCTGGAGGCCCTCAACGGGGTCGCCGCCGAAGCCGGTCCGGCGGCCTGAACAGCAGGTTCCGTACGAGGGCCCCGGCGCGGGGAAGATCCCGCGCCGGGGCCCTCGTACTCCTGCCACGTGATCCCGTACGCGGGATCAGTACTCGATCCGGGTGCTGAAGGTGCCCAGCCGCTTGCACTCCTCGTACGAGGCCTTCACCGGCCGCTCGCGCAGGATCTGCCGGGCGCGGCGCTCCGCCAGGCTCATGGCGTACCAGGGGACTTCGCCCGCGTCCGCCAGATCGTCGTTGATCGCGCGCAGGGCGCAGGACCGCTGCGGCTCGGGCAGCCGGTCCAGACCCGGGACCGCGTCGGCCGACAAGGACTGGAAGTAGGCCAGGTCGATCTTGCCGGCCCGTTCGAACCGCGCGACGTTGCCCTCCGCGATCATCCCGTCAGGGGACAGCAGACCGAAGGCCAGTACGGCGGCCACCGCGCTCCCGGCGACCGCACGCGGCAGCCAGCGGGCGCCGAACACCCCGGCGGCCATGATCAGGACGATGACCAGGCCGAGCCACAGCTCCATCCCCGCGACCGAAACGCGCAGCCGGGTCAGCCCGTACGCGTCCACGTACAGGTCCATGCGGTGCAGCGCCGAGGCGACCACGACGAGGGTCAGCGCGCACAGCGTGCCGAGCACGGCACGCACCAGCCGGCGGTCGCCGGCTCCGCCGCGCGGGGCCCAGCGCAGGGCGAGCGCGATCACGGCGAGGGTGAGCAGGGTGGCCCAGAGCAGCTGCCAGAAGCCCTGGCGGGCGTACTCGGAGTAGGAGAGGCCGGTGGCCGCGAGGACCTCGCGGTAGCCGCCGAACAGCACGGTGAGCTGGACGGCGTTGAACCCCGCGAAGAGCAGGTTCAGCACGACGAGCGGGAGCGCCCACTCCACTCGGGAGCGCGCCTTGCCCGGCGCCACCTCGATGCGGTCCCAGCGGGACGGCCCGGCGGCGGTGCGGGCGACGGCGAGCGCGAGGACGGTGCCCAGCAGGAAGAGCAGGAAGCGGACGGGCCCGTCCACTCCGCTGACGTCGGGGGTCAGTCCGCTGAGCACGTCCGCGAAGGCGGCGTCGGCGGAGGCGAACAGCGCGCCGAAGAGCACCAGCAGGGCCACCGCCACCAGGGCGGCCTTCACGACGGGCAGCCAGCGGTCCCGGTTCCCGCTGCCCCGCGAGCGCACCCCGGTCCACAGCCAGCGCACGCCGAGGACCGCGGAGTCGACGAAGCCGACGGGGCTGAGCAGGATGCCAGGCCAGCTGCGGCTGCCGTGCAGAGCCAGCGCGCCGGTCAGGACGGCGGCGAACAGGGCCAGCGTGGAGGGCCAGGCGGAGTCCCGCAGCGCCGGGACGGCGAGCAGCCCGAGACAGCCGAGCGCCCAGACCGCGGTCCACGGGCGGGCGGTGCGTCCGGCCCTGCGGGCGGCGAGGTACGCGCCGAAGAGGGCCGGCACGACGGCGAGGAGCAGACCGGGGCCCAGCCCGTCGCCGAGCAGCAGGGCCACGGCGACGCCGGAGGCGACGGCCGCGCCGAGCACGGCGGCCGGGATCGGCTCCGCGACGGCGGGCCGGGCGGCTTCGGCCCAGGCGAGCGGGGCCAGCGACCAGGCGCCCGAGGCAGTTCGCTGCTTGCGCAGCTGATGGGTCTGCCACGCCCGGGGGTCCCACCCGGGCGGCACCGGGGCCGGCCCGCCGGGAGCCGACTGGGCGGGGACCTGCGGCGCCGAGGTCTGCGGCACCTGGGCCTGCGGCGCCGACGTCTGCGGGACCGAGGTCTGCGGCGCCGACGTCTGCGGGACCGAGGTCTGCGGCGCCGACGTCTGCGGGACCGAGGTCTGCGGCGCCGACGTCTGCGGGACCGAGGTCTGCGGTGCCGAGGTCTGCGGTCCGGCCGCTACGCCGCCCCCCGCGGCCCCGCACACCGTGCACGGCTCGCCCTCGACCAGGGCCGCGGCCAGCTCGGCGGCGATCCCGCGCAGCCGGGTCTCCTTGAGCTCCAGCCAGCGCTCCCGGGCCGAGGTCGACTCCTCGCGGGCGGTGAGCAGTTCGCCCGAGGCCCGCTCGGCGTCGGCGTCCAGGGCGTCGCGCCGCCGGGCGGCGTTCAGGTGCATCCGGGCGGGTTCGAGCTTGCCGGCGAGCTGCTCGGCCAGCGTCGCGGCCTGCTGGGCGGCGTCCGCGCGCCCGGCCAGCGCGGCCCGGGTGGCCTCCCAGCGGCCGAGCCACTCGGCGGTCTCCTGCTGCTGCTCCTCGGCGGCCCGCGACTCCCTTTCCAGGTCGGCCCGTTCGCGGCCGATCTCGGCGCTGCGCTGCTCGGCGCGGCGGGCGGCCCCGAGGGCTCCGAGGTCTTCGCGCAGCCGCTGCTCGACGGCGGCCAGCTGCTCGGCGCCGGCCTCGGCGAGCTGCGGCGGCAGCTCCGCGCGGGCCACGGACTCGGCATGCGCGGCGGCCATGTGGGCGCCGGCCGCGGCTCCGCGCAGTTCCAGGGCGGGGGCGACGAGGGCTCCGCGCCGGGCCCGGTCGAGCAGGGCGCGCACCCGCTCGCGCTCCGGGGCGGCCTCGGCGAGCAGGGCCGAGCGGCGGGCGGTCTCGGCGTGCCGGCGCTGCAGCCGGTCGAGCTCCCGCGCGTCCTCGGCGGCCCGCCGGGCCGCGGCGTACCGCCCCTCGACGGCGGCGAGGGCGTACTCGGCGACGGTGAGCCGCTCCCGGGCGGAGCAGCGCGCGACGGCGGCCCAGGCGCGGATCGCACCGGCGAGCCCGGGGTCGCCCGGCTGGTGCCGGGGCAGCGGCCAGGCCCGCAGGTCGGCCGCGGTCCCGGCGGCCTGCGCGAGGCGCTGGGCGGTGTGCAGCACCCGCTCGTCACCGGCGCGGACCTTGGCCTCGGCGCTGCGGCGCCGGTCGCCGAGCAGGGTCTCGACGGCGGCGAAGCGGCGGGTGTCGAAGAGCCGGCCCAGCAGCCGGCCCCGCGCCACCTCGTCGGCCCGCAGGAAGCGCGCGAACTCCCCCTGGGGCAACAGCACGACCTGGCAGAACTGCTCGCGGCTCATGCCGAGCAGCTGCTCGATCTCCTCGGCGATCTCCTGGTGGGAACGGCTCAGCGCGCGCCAGTGTTCCCCGTCGTACTCGCGCAGCCAGCTCTGCGCCTTGTCCTTCGTGGTGCCGGCGCCGCGCTTCTTGGGCCGGTCCTGCTCGGGGCGCCGGGTGATCTCCAGGCGCCGCCCGCCCGCGGTGAGTTCGAGGGTGACCTCGGTCGGGGTGTCAGCGGCCGCGTGGTCGCTGCGCAGGCTGGTGCCGGGGGCCTGGCGGGAGCCGGGGACCGAGCCGTAGAGGGCGTAGCAGACGGCGTCCAGGACGGAGGTCTTGCCCGCGCCGGTGGGGCCGTGCAGCAGGAAGATCCCGGCGCCGGAGAGGCCGTCGAAGTCGATCTCCTGCGGTTCGGCGAAGGGGCCGAAGGCGGTGATCCGCAGCCGGTGCAGCCTCATCGGTGGGTCTCCTGCCGGCCGTCGTCCACCCGGACGTCCTCGAAGGCGCCCTGGAGCACGGCCCGTTCGGCTTCGTCCGCGAAACCGCCGCCGCCGCGCACGTGGGTGACGAAGTCCTCCGCGATCTCCTGGTCGCTGCGGCCCTTGAGGCGCTGCGCGTAGCTGCCCGCCCCGTCCTGCGCGCGGCCCTCGGGGTCGAAGGCGAGGCTGAGGGTGTGCGGGAAGCGGGCGGCGAGCCGGGCCATGGGGTCCTCGGGCCGGACGGGGTCGGTGAGGGTGGCCTCCAGCCAGCAGTCCTCGTACCGGGCGTACGCGCTCTCGGAGAGCAGCTCCTCCAGCGGCCCCCGGACCCGGGCGAGGCCGCGGGGCACGGGGGTGTCGACGCGTTCGGCGCCGGCGATCTCCCCTTCCGGTCCCAGTTCTACGAGCCACATGGTCTTGCGGTGGTCGGTCTCGGAGAAGGAGTAGGCGAGCGGGGAACCGGAGTAGCGGACCCGTTCGTTGATCGTCTGGCAGCCGTGGAGGTGGCCGAGGGCGGCGTAGTCGACCCCGTCGAAGACGGAGGCCGGCACGGCCTCGACCCCGCCGACGGCGATGTCGCGCTCGCTGTCGCTGGCCTGCCCGCCGGTCACGAAGGCGTGGGCGAGGACGATCGAGCGGGTTCCGGGAGCACGGCCGGCCAGGTCGGCCCGGATCCGGTCCATGGCCGCGCCCAGGACCGCCTCGTGGCTCACCTTGCCGGCGCCGAAGTCGTCCTTGACCAGTGCGGGCTCCAGGTACGGCAGCCCGTACAGCGCCACGTCACCGTGTACGTCGGCCAGCACCACGGGGTCGGCGCACCCGGCGGGGTCGGTCCTGAGGTGGATCCCGGCGCGGCCGATCAGCCCGGCCCCGACCCCGAGGCGGCGCGCGGAGTCGTGGTTCCCGGAGATCATCACGGTGGGCACGCCGAGGTCGGCGAGCCGGTGCAGGGCCTGGTCGTACAGGGCGACGGCGGGCAGCGGGGGCACGGCCCGGTCGTAGATGTCACCGGCGACGAGGACGGCGTCGACCTCGTGCTCGCGGACGGTCTCCACGAGGTGGTCGATGAAGGCGGCCTGGGCGCCGAGCAGGTTCACGCGGTGGAAGGACCGCCCCAGGTGCCAGTCGGAGGTGTGCAGAATCCTCAAGATATCGCTCCGACCTGCACGTTTACCGTTCCTCCGCCTCCGAAACCAGCACCGAACCAGCACGGGCGCCGTGGTCAGCACCAACCACGCTAACGCCAGTCAGCACCTGATCCATCACAGACCTCAGTCTGCCACCGGCGTCCGGGGTCAGGTGACCATAGATGTCAGCGGTGATCTGGATCGTGGCGTGCCCCAACCATCGGGAAACCTCCAGCAGCGACACGCGGCCGGCGATGGCGCTGCTGGCAAAGAAATGCCGCAGTGTGTGGGCCGTCCAGGATTCATCGCCGAAGCCAGCCTTCTTGACCGCATTCCGGAAGTCGATCCGGTAGTTCGAATCCAGCACCTCGCCACCCTGATGGGTGTGCATGAGATAGCCGTCGCGACCGAGGCCGTGCTTGTCTACATGCCGCCTTACAGCATCCAAGACAGAGGGAGGAACAGGCACATCGCGCCACTCGCCCTCTTCACGAGCCTTCAGCGGCGACAGCTCGGCTACATATACACCGGCCCGCTGAAGTCTCACGAACTGACGACGGAGCCTAACTGTCCCCCCCTCGAAATCCGCATGCCGCAGGGCCAAGACTTCACCAATTCGCAGACCGCAACCCGCCATCAGCCAGATGGAGATTGCCCAGTCTGGGCGGATCTCCCCCGCAACGGACATGACCGCCTTGCCATCCGGAAGAGATTTCTCGTCAACCCGCTTGGTCTTAACCTTCGGTAGCGCGGCACGAGCCACTGGCGATTCAGGTATTCGCTTTTCGTTAACTGCGGAGTTGAATAGCGACCGCAGCGGAACCATCATCGAATGATAGACAGTTCTACGCGAGAGACCCCGCTCAACCATGGCAGTACACATAATTTCAACATCGCGGGCCGTGACGCTAATCAACGACTTCGAGCCAAGATGAGGAATCAGGTGGAGTCTGAAGAATCGGGCATAATTCTGCTTGGTGGTATCTTTAATTGCTCGGCGCGCCAACCAATCGACCGCATACACACTGACGAGGATCTTCCCGGCATCGGGATCCAGATAAACATGTTCACGCTTGTCATTCTCGACCTTCACACCGTAATCTGCCGCCTCCCGCTTAGAAGGAAGGGTCTTCTCCCGCTGCCGCCCCGTTCGACCTCCCGGCTCCCGGTATCGAACGGTCCAGGAATGCCCAAACCGCACCTTTTCGCATGGGAAATTATGGTTCTTCTCATCCACCTTGCATTTTTGGAACACCGCCGCCAAAACCTTGCCCCCTGTCCACCTGTGGCCCACACAGCTATTTAGCCATACCGCGAATCGAGATAAGCCACGATATCGCGCTCTCGAAACCGGAGCAGGCGCCCGACCTTTTGCGCTTCAATTCCCCAGGTTCGATATTTGTTCTTGACTGTTACCTCGCTCACTTTTAGCCATCCGGCAACCTCTGCAGGCGTGAGGAGTCGATTACTTCCTCCCGGCACTCCATCTCCAATATTCCGGGCAGCCACAATATCCACCATCATTCATCCGAGTGCCGGAGATATGCTGCACCCAAGGGTCCATGCAACTCGCCGAACCGCCATCGAGCGATGGGAGACAAGCCTCGCCACGTCGAACATGGCGCATGGATCCAACAGCAGCTGTGGGCAACCAGTCGGGTTCATGCATCCGCATGGCTCCACCGCCAAGCACAGCCACTGCGAACAGATCCAATGATCCGGAAAATCTGGGATTTACGAATTCACGGATCGAGTGATATTGATCCGAAACGCTTTGAGTTCAGGCTCGTTGACGGTGTGTGAGTGATCTGGTGGGGGATGCGCGGGCCTGGTCGCCGGATGCGCAGGAGGCCGCGCGGTTGCTGGCGGTGTCCGCGCTGGTGGGAAGGGTCAGATGTTGATAAGGGACAGCTCCCCGACCTCCCCGAACGGAGTTCCCCATGCCGCTCCACACCAGCTGGCTCTCCCCGACCGGCCAGACCCGCGAGAACACCCGCGTCAGCCAGATCGGCGCCACCACCCCGCTCAACCCGCAGCAGGCCCGGTCAGGGATCCTGCCCGGCTCGTACGGCGGTCTGCACCGGGTCGCGGGCTTCTGGACGGACGGCGCGTCCGCGATGACCCTCAACGTCAGCAACGGCCGGGCCGTCATCCAGGGCCTGCACTCCCAGGGCGCCTACCAGGTGACCCTCGACGGGGGCGTCGTGCTCACCGTCGCCGACGGCGACGCCCAGTACGGCCGCGTCGACCTGCTCGTGCTGCGCGTCTACGACGCCTCGTACGACACCTCGGGCAAGTACGAGGCGGCGGTCGAGCTCATCCGCGGCACCCCCGCCGCCGCCCCGGTCGCCCCGGCCACCCCGGTGCTCTCCCTGCCCCTGTACGAGATCGCCGTCCCGGCCGGCGCCAGCGCCGGCAAGGGCGGCATCGTCTGGAGCGGGGCCCTGAAGGACCTGCGCACCACCACCGTCGCGGTCGGCGGCATCGTGCCCGCCTTCGGCGACACCGGCAACGGCGCCTACCCGGGCCAGTACCAGGACGGCTACACCGCCCTGCAGCGCTGGGACGGCTCCGCCTGGGTCCCGTACCCGGCCGCGATCGGCGGCATCGCCCCCAAGGGGGCGCTGAGCACCGCGAGTTACGTCGGCCAGTACCGCGACACCCCGCAGCGGGTGCTCCAGCGGTGGAACGGCAGCGCCTGGCTGTCGGCCTTCCCCGCGCCGATCTACGTACAGAGCCTGGACGCCGGCTACACCACCTCCACCACGTACTCCGCCGCCCTGCAGGGCACGAGCGTCTCCGCGCTGAGCGCCGCCTTCAACGCGTCGCCGTCGGGCCAGGTCCTGCTGAGCTTCGGGGCCCGGACCACGAACGTCGGCAACAACAACGCGTACGGGTTCACCAGCGTCCGCGTGACCCAGGGCGCCACGGTGGTCTGGGAACCGGACGACGAGCGCTCCGCCCTGCACCACGGAGACCGCGCCTCCTCGGTGTCGACCACGATCCGGCTCGGCTCCCTCACGGCTGACGCCCCGTACACGGTGACGCTGATGCACCGCACGAGCGTGGCGGGCGTGCAGAGCTACTTCGACAGCATCTTCCTCCGCGTCGACCACCTGAACTGAGCCCCGGCCGCACCCCGCCCCACCCCGCACCGCTTTGAAGGAGAACTCCGTGAACGTGCGATCCGCCTGGCTCCCGATCACCGGCCAGACCCGCTCCGACACCCGCGTCGCCTCGCTCGGCGCCCTCACCCCCACCTCCCCGGTCGCCAGCCGGTCCGGCATCCTGCCCGGTTCGAGCGACGGCAAGTGGCGGATCTCCGGCTTCACCATCGTCGGCACGACCGCGATGGGCGCGACCGTCTACCCCGGCCGGGCCCTCATCCAGGGCACCGACAGCCAGGGCGGCTACCCGGTCGCCCTCACCCAGACCCTGAACCTGACCTTCGCCGACGGCCACGCCCAGTACGCCCGCGTCAACCCCATCGTGCTGCGCGTCTACGACGACGAGTACGACGCCTCCGGCCGCACCGAGGCCGCCGTCGAGGTGATCCGCGGCGTTCCGGCGGCGAGCCCGGCCGTCCCCGCGACCCCGCCGCTCTCCCTCCCCCTCTACACCGTCGCCGTGCCCGCCGGCACCAGCGCCGGAACCGGCGGCATCGCCTGGGCCACCGCCCTGCTGGGCCTGCGCACGGCCACGGTGGGCCTCGGCGGCATCCTGCCGGTCACCACCGACACCGCGATCGGGGCCTACCCGGGCCAGTACCGGGACATCGAGGGCGCCCTCCAGCGCTGGGACGGCAACGCCTGGCTGCCGTACCCGCCGAAGCCGGTGTGGCAGAACTGGACGCCGGTGTGGAGCACCGCCACCGGCAGCGGCACGCCGTCCTTCGGCAACGCCGAAGTCCTCGCGCGCTGGATCCAGCAGGGCCCCACCGTGCACATGAACTTCGCCATCACCTTCGGCAGCACCACCAGCTTCGGCACCGGTGCCACCACCAACGACAACTGGCGGTTCACGCTGCCGGTCAAGGCCGCGGCGATCACCAAGGGCATCGGCTTCGCCGACCTGACCCTGGGCCTGCGGGACCGCGTCACGGCCCGGATCCGCTGCACCTCGACCAGCGTCTTCGAACTCGAGATCGCCTCCGGCCTGCCGACCGGCGGCGCCATCGCCGGCTTCGGGCTCACCGACGCCGTCAGCCCGTGGACCTGGGCCGCGGGCCACACCATCATCGGCAGCGCCACCTACGAGGCGGCCTCCCAGTGAGCACCGAGACCCCGTACCGCGCGATCTTCTGCGACGTACGGACCGACCGGACCATCGACATCCTCCCGCTGCGGGACGTGTCCATCGACGACTACATAGGCAAGCCGGGCGCCCTGTCCGGCAACATCCCGGTGCCCGACGCGGCCCTCGCCGCCCGGGTCAGCCGGATCGAGGAGGGCCGCACCGCCGTCTACCTGGAGCGCGGCGGCGACCTGTGGTGGGGCGGGATCATCTGGACCAGCACCCTGCAGAGCAGCGGCCGGGGCGTGATCACCCTCAGCATCCAGGCGGCGACCTTCGACTCGTACGCGGGCCGCCGGCGCATCCGCGACACCTTCGGCCCCGCCGCCCCCACCGACCAGCTGGAGCTGGTCCGGGAGCTGTGGCGCCGGATGCAGTCCTCGGTGGGCGGCGACATCGGCGTCACCTTCGGGGACGAGACCTCCGGGATCCTGCGCAAGGAGTCCTGGCGCGACGGCGACGAGGTCCTGTACTCCGAGGCCATCGAGGCCTTGGCCTCGGCCGAGAACGGCATCGAGCACCAGATCTCCGTCTTCCGCGACCCGGTCACCGGTGCCCGCACCCGCCGGCTGCGGCTCGGCAGCCCGCGCATCCACACGGGCGTCACCGACCTGGTCCTGGACCGGCCCGGCGCGATCCTCTCGTACGCCTTCCCCCGCGACGCGACCCGCGGCGGCACCACCGCCCGGGCCCGCGGCGCCTCGGTCAACAGCAACCAGGCCGAGGAGTCGCGCCCGGTCTGCTCGGACGAGATGGTCGCGGACGACCTGATCACCGGCGGCTGGCCCCGGATCGACCTGTCCTCCGACCACAACACGATCAGCGACAAGACCGCCCTGAACGGCCGCGCCGCCGGCGAACTCGCCCAGGCCCGCGGGGCCGTCGTCATCCCCGAGGTCACGATCCGCCTGGGCAGCGAGGTACCGCCGTCCCTGCTCGGTCGGACCGTCCGCATCCGGATCACCGACGAATGGCACCCCCAGGGGCTCGACGCCCGCTACCGCATCATCGGCGTCAAGGTCACTCCGCCCGAGCGGGGCCGCCCGGACACCGCCGATCTCTATCTGGAGGAGGCCTGATGCCCCAGCTGCCCGAGGACATCATCGATCGGCTGACCGCCATGGAACGCCGCATCCAGCAGCTGTCCACCGCCGTCAACACCCGCCCCGCGCTCAACACCGTCAGCGGCGGCGCCCTGAAGATCTCGGACGGCGGCTCGCTGTCCGTGGAGGAGCCGGGCGGCACCCGGATCCTGGGCGTCGGCTTCTGGTCCTCCACCGAGTACGGCATGGAGATCAAGCGGCAGAGCGGCAAGACCGCGCTGAGCATCCGCAACGGCTCCGCCAACACCTACGACCAGGCCTTCCGCATCTTCGACGCGTACAACCACGAGGTCTTCTCCGACGACGTCGTCACCGGCGGCCTCGCCCGCCCCTGGCTGGCCATGCTGCCGCCGCAGGACACCGCCACCGCCCGCTGGCCGCAGACCAACGCGACCGGCTGGACCACGATCGCCCGCTCCTTCAACCCGCTGTGGCAGCCCCGCCTGCGCGTGTACTGCTACACCGCGGCCGCGGCGGGCGTCACCGGGCAGGTACGGATCCTCGTGGACGGCGTCCAGTGGGGCGACCCGGTCACCACCGGGGCGATCTTCGACCGCACCGAGAAGGTCACCGACGACTTCACCGGCCGCTTCGGCAGCCTGGTCAAGGTCGAGGTCCAGGCCATGGTCACCGGCGGCACCGGGCTCGTCTACGCCCAGCCGCTGATGATGTACGGCACCCAGAGCTGAGGAGACCCTCCCCATGAACATCGACCCGAACCTTCCCTGGGGCATCGCCATCGACTACGCGGGCCGCGCCACGCTCGCCGAGGCCGGCCACACCGTCCAGGTCCGCGTCTACGACGCGGGCCTCGGCGACACCCTGGAACCGGACCCGGTCAGCGGCTACCCGGCCGTCCACGTCACCGCCCAGTTCACCGAGACCGGAGAACTCGGCACCCAGCTGCGCGGCTCCGGCCAGATCGTCCTCGACCCGCCGGCCGAGGGCCCGGTGGCCCCGGACCGCACGGCCGTGGCCGCCGCGGTCGCCGCCGCCCTGGCCGACTTCGAAGCCCGCGTCACGGCCTACACCACCCTGTGCACCCGCTTCACCCGTCCCACCCCCGCAGCACCGTAACGGCGCCGCACCCTACAAAACGGCATACGGATGCATGCCTATGCTCGTGGGCTCGGAGATGTGTATAGGAGCCGGCCCCGAGCCCCCCTCACCGGCGACGCCACGGCCGACGTCGTCATCGTCGGCGGCGGCTACACCGGCCTGTGGACCGCCTACTACCTCAAGACCGCAGCCCCCGACCTGCGCGTCACCGTCCTGGAGCAGAAGTCCTGCGGCTACGGGGCCTCCGGCCGCAACGGCGGCTGGCTCTACAACGGCATCGCCGGCCGCGACCGCTACGCCGCCCGCCACGGCCACCAGGCCGCCCTGCGCCTCCAGCACGCCATGAACGACACCGTCACCGAAGTCATCAGCGTCGCCGCCAAGGAAGGCATCGAAGCCGACATCCACCGCGGCGGCGTCCTCGAAGTGGCCCGCACCCCCGCCCAACTGACCCGCCTCAAGGCCTTCCACGCCGCCGAACTCGCCTTCGGCGAAACCCGGCGCGAGCTCTACGACGCCACCGACACCCGCGCCCGCATCGACATCGCGGACGCGGTGGGCTCCACCTGGACCCCGCACGGAGCCCGCATCCACCCCCTCAAGCTCCTCAAGGGCCTGGCCGCCGCCTGCGAACGCCTCGGCGTCACCCTCCACGAGTCCACCCCCGTCACCGAGATCACCCCGCGACGGGCGCACACCCCGTACGGCACCGTCAGCGCCCCGTACGTCCTGCGCTGCACGGAGGGCTTCACCGCCGCCCTCAAGGGCCAGAAGCGCTCGTGGCTCCCGATGAACTCCTCGATGATCGCCACCGCCCCACTCCCCGCCGACGTCTGGGACTCCCTCGCCTGGTCCGGCCGGGAAGTCCTCGGGGACATGGCCCACGCGTACATGTACGCCCAGCGCACGGCGGACGACCGCATCGCCATCGGCGGCCGCGGGGTCCCCTACCGCTACGGCTCACGCGCCGCCACCGCCGAAAACACAGGCCGCACCCAGCCCGCGACGATCACGTCCCTGACCGAACTCCTCACGGCCTTCTTCCCGGCCCTCACCGGCGTCGAGATCACCCACGCCTGGTCGGGGGTCCTCGGCGTCCCGCGCGACTGGTGCGCCACGGTCTCCCTGGACGCGACGACGGGCCTCGGCTGGGCCGGCGGCTACGTCGGCTCCGGCGTGGCCACCTCCAACCTCGCGGCCCGCACCCTGCGCGATCTGGTCCTCGGCGACACGACCGACCTCACGACCCTGCCCTGGGTCAACCACCGGGTCCGCCGCTGGGAACCGGAGCCCTTCCGCTGGCTCGGCGTCCAGGCCCTCTACGCCGCCTACCGCGAGGCGGACCGCCGCGAATCGACCACCCACACCCCGACCACAACCCCGCTGGCCCGCTTGGCGGACAGGATCTCGGGCCGCGGCTGAGGGCGCGAAAAAGGCCCCGGATGATCATCCGGGGCCTTCCGCCTCTGTACGAACTCCCTCGATCAGACAACTTCTGACCGGGGACGGGGCCCCCTGTCGGATTCGAACCGACGACCTACGCTTTACAAGAGCGGTGCTCTGGCCGGACTGAGCTAAGGGGGCACATGTGACACTGCGCAGCGCACAGAATCGCCTTCACTCTACACAGCGGGCAGACGCCGCCGCGAAGAACTTTCCGGCCCCTCGTAGCCCCTCGCCCGCCAGTTCGCCCTACGTACCGAAGTGCACGTCCGCACCGCAGGCCGAGCAGTCGCCGCAGACGTTCGGCGCCTGACCTCACGCCCCCGGGTACCCCGCCCGCTCCAGCCTCGGAGCCACCGCCTCCAACGGCAGGCCCGGGTTCAGGGCGTCCACGACCTCCTGGGTGAGCGGGCGCAGCGACCAGACGTGCCGGACCGCCTCCAGGGGGAGCTCGGTCTCGTAGTAGTCCTCGGCGAAGTCGCGGTAGGCCTCCGGGGTGCCCGCCACCAGGACCTCGAAGAGGTGGTCCGTGCCGTCCGGGTCGGTGTGGTCGGCCTGGTCTCCCTCCGGGAACTCCACCGTGCCGGCGCGCCAGGCGGTGTCGCCGGTCTCGCGCCAGAAGACGGCGGTCGCCTGGAGCACCCCTTCCTCCACGCAGAAGGAGGGCTCCGTGACGAAGGGCCGGAAGGCCTCGGGTATGCCGTCCACCAGGCCGGGCCACAGCTCCGTGTCCTCGTCGCCCCACGGGCTCATCGGCGATTCGTGGTCGAAGCCGCGCCCGAAGGCGCCGGCCGCGGTGAAGACGATCGCGTACTCGTCGCCCGAGCCGTTCTCCATGAAGGCCGCCTCCTCCCCCGGGGCCCAGGACTTCGCGTACGAGAAGTAACCGCCGTTCGCGTTGCCGCTGATCACCAGTTCCAGCGCGGCCATCGCCCGGCAGCGGTCGCGCAGGGTCGCGATGTCGGGGAGGGCGCGGGTCAGGTCGTAGATGGTCATGGACGTGATCAAAGCAGCCCCCACTGACAGTCCTCGTGCTTCCTCGTACCTGTCGGGCAAGTCACTCCCGCCCAGGTGCTGACAGGAGGCGCCGCGGCCGGTAGCGTCGGCTCCGCGTCCAGTCACTGGACTAGACCTTCCACTCGGATCGTCCGGCACGTTCCTGCCGGTAGAAGGGATTCATCACCATGGCTTCTGTCACTTTCGACAAGGCGACCCGTCTGTACCCGGGCGGCGACAAGCCCGCCGTCGACCAGCTGGAGCTGGAGATCGCGGACGGCGAGTTCCTCGTCCTCGTCGGCCCCTCCGGCTGCGGCAAGTCCACCTCGCTGCGCATGCTCGCCGGCCTGGAGGACGTGAACGGCGGTGCCATCCGCATCGGTGACCGCGACGTCACGCACCTGCCGCCCAAGGACCGGGACATCGCGATGGTGTTCCAGAACTACGCGCTGTACCCGCACATGTCGGTCGCCGACAACATGGGCTTCGCGCTCAAGATCGCCGGCGAGGACAAGGCCACCATCCGCAAGAAGGTGGAGGACGCGGCGAAGATGCTGGACCTGACCCAGTACCTCGACCGCAAGCCGAAGGCGCTCTCGGGCGGCCAGCGCCAGCGCGTCGCGATGGGCCGCGCGATCGTGCGCAAGCCGCAGGTGTTCCTCATGGACGAGCCGCTGTCGAACCTCGACGCCAAGCTGCGCGTGTCCACCCGTACGCAGATCGCGGCGCTCCAGCGCGACCTCGGCATCACCACCGTCTACGTCACCCACGACCAGGTCGAGGCGATGACGATGGGCGACCGCGTGGCGGTGCTCAAGGACGGTCTGCTGCAGCAGGTCGACACCCCGCGCAACATGTACGACCGTCCCGCGAACCTCTTCGTCGCCGGCTTCATCGGCTCGCCGGCGATGAACCTCGTCGAGGTCCCGATCGCCGACGGCGGCGTGAAGTTCGGCGAGAGCGTCGTCCCGGTGTCGCGCGAGGCGCTGTCCGCGGCCGCCGACGCGGGCGACCGCACGGTCACGGTCGGCGTGCGCCCCGAGCACTTCGACATCGGCGACACGGGCGGTCTGACGATCACCGTGAACGTGGTGGAGGAGCTCGGTGCCGACGGCTACGTCTACGGCTCGACCTCGCACTCCGAGGGCTCGCAGGACATCGTGGTGCGCGTGAGCGGCCGCCACGTCCCCGAGAAGGGCTCGACGCTGCACGTCGTGCCGCGCGCCGATGAGATCCACGTGTTCTCGACCTCGTCGGGTGCCCGCCTTTCCGGCTGACCCGACCGGCCACACCGATCGGCCACACCGAAGGGGCGTCCCGTCAAGGGGCGCCCCTTCGGCGTGAGTTCCGGCTTTCCGGGGTACCGCACTTCCGACAGATCGGGCCATTCGGCCGCATTCGTCAACCCTTAATTCGAAAAGCCACGTCGAACCATCCCCCGACCGGGTGACTAAATGTCGCCAAATCTTCACCGAGCGCTACTCTCGCCCTCGTGACCCACACTGCCCGCCGTATCGGCCGATCCCTCGCCCTGGTCCTGCCCGTCGTCCTGGTCCTGTCCGGGACCCTCGCGGTCACCATGGTCCCCTGGGCGGACAACACCCCCTCCCAGATCCTCACCGCGTCCGCCGAGGACGTCTCCGTCCCCGCGAAGCCGCGTGCCGCTCAGGACGTCCTGCGCGACAGGCTGTTGGGCGAGATGCAGCAGGGCGAGCAGCCGGGTGACGTGCTCACCCACCTCCAGCAGGAGGTCGACCGGCGGCCGTCGCTCGCCGAGCACTGCGCGGGCATCGCGCGGGCGCTCGGGCGGGCCGCGGTGGACGCCTACGGGCCGACGAAGGCGCAGTCGTTCGCGCGGCCGGTGTGCGACACCGCGTACGCGTCCGGCGTCGCCTCCATGGGCTGACGGCCGCCGCCGCCCACCGCCCGGCGGGGGGCTTCCCCCGCACCCTGCCCGCGCCGCTCCCCGGTGCGGGGGGGAACCGCTTGGGGTGCAGCCGGGTCAGCAGGCGAAGCGGCTGGGCGTTGCCCTCGAAGCCGCCGCAGTCCTTGGCGAAATCGTTGAGAGCCTCCTCGCCGTTGTGGCCGAAGGGCGAGTGGCCCATGTCGGGCGAGAGGCAGGCCGCCTAGACGAGATCGGGATCGCAGCCCAGCGCGGCGCCCAGCTCGCGGCCGACCTGGGCGCACTCCAGGGAGTGGGTCAGGCGGACGATCCCACCCCGGCCTCCTCCGCCCGGGCCTCCTCCGCCCGAGCCGCCTCCGCCCGGGCCTCCTCCGCCCGAGCCGCCTCCGCCCGGGCCACGAGGTCGGCCGAGGCGCGCCGCCGCCGGCTGACCGCGGCCGCGTTCCTGCTGCCCGCCCTCGTCCTGCTCGGCGCGCTCGTCGTGCACCCCATCGGCTACTCGCTCTACCGCAGCTTCTTCGACCGCTCCGGCGACGGCTTCGTGGGCGCCGCGAACTACCGGGAGATCCTGAGCGACGACACGATCCGCACCGCCCTGGGCAACACCGCGGTGTGGGTGGTGCTGGCCCCCGCCACCGCGACCGCGCTCGGCCTGCTCTTCGCCGTGCTCACCGAACGGGTGCGCTGGGGAACGGCGTTCAAGCTGGTCGTCTTCATGCCGATGGCCATCTCCATGCTCGCGGCCGGCATCATCTTCCGGCTCGTCTACGACGCCGACCCCGACCGGGGCGTCGCGAACGCGGTCTGGGTCGGCGTCCACGACACCTTCGCCGAGTCCTCGGCCTTCCCCAAGGCCCGGCCGGGCCGGGACTCCCCGCTGCTCCCGGCCGACGGCGGCGCGTACGTGACCCGCGATCCGGTACGGGCGGGCGCGGCGGCGCTGCTCCCGCTGGTCGGCGTCGCCCCGGAGGCCCTGCCCGAGGGGACCCGCACGGCGAAGCCCGCCGCCGCCGAGCCCGGCAAGGTCACCGGCACGGCGTGGCAGGACTTCACCCGGGGCGGGGGCGGCGCGACGAACACGGTCGACCCCACCGAGTCCGCGCTGGCGGGGCTGCGGATCGAGGCGGTCAAGGACGGCCGGGTCGTCGACTCGGCCACCGCCCGCCCCGACGGCACCTTCACCCTGTCCGCGGAGGCCGACGGGGCGCTGCTGCGGCTGCCCGCCTCGAACTTCCGGGAGGCGTACGCGGGGGTGGAGTGGCTCGGCCCGACGCTGGTGACTCCCGCGGTCATCGGGGCGTACGTGTGGATGTGGGCCGGTTTCGCGATGGTGCTGATCGGGGCCGGGCTGGCCGCCGTACCGCGCGAGCTGCTGGAGGCGGCGCGGGTGGACGGGGCGAGCGAGTGGCAGGTGCTGCGGCGGATCACCGTGCCGCTGCTGGCGCCCGTGCTGGCCGTCGTGCTCGTCACCCTCGTCATCAACGTCATGAAGGTCTTCGACCTGGTCTTCGTGATCGCGCCGGGCGCGGTGCAGGACGACGCCAACGTCCTGGCGCTCCAGCTGTACCGGACCTCCTTCGGCACGGACGCCGATCCCGGGCTGGGCTCCGCCATCGCGGTGCTGCTGCTGGTGCTGGTGCTCCCCGTCATGGTCTACAACATCCGCCGCATGCGCCGGGAGGCCCGCCGATGAGGCCGAGCACACCGACCGGACCGACCGGACCGAGCACACCGGCGGGACCGCGCACACCGGGCGCCACCCGGTCCCTCGCCTCCCGCGCCGCCGGCGGGACGCTGCGCGTCTTCCTGATCCTCGTCGGCCTGTTCTGGCTGCTGCCCGCCCTCGGCCTGCTGGTGTCCTCCTTCCTCTCGCCCACCGACCTGAACCGGGACGGCTGGTGGCAGGTGCTGTCCGCGCCCTCCCGGCTGACGGCCGGCAACTACGAGCGGCTGCTGGAGAACGACACCGTCACGGGTTCGCTGCTCAACACGGCGGCCATCGCGGTCCCTTCGACCCTGCTGGTCCTGGCGCTGGGCGCGTTCGCCGGATACGCCTTCGCCTGGCTGGAGTTCCCCGGCCGGGACTGGCTGTTCCTGATCGTGGTCGGGCTGCTGGTCGTCCCCGTGCAGGTGGCGCTGATCCCGGTGTCCGAACTCTTCGGCTCCATCGGGCTGTTCGAGACGACCGCCGGGGTGGTGCTCTTCCACACCGCCTTCGGGCTGCCGTTCGCCGTGTTCCTGCTGCGCAACTTCTTCGCCGAGATCCCGCGCGAGCTGCTGGAGGCGGCCCGCCTGGACGGCGCCGGCGAACTGCGGCTGTTCGCCCGGGTGGTGCTGCCGCTGGGCGCCCCGGCGGTCGCCTCGCTCGGCATCTTCCAGTTCCTGTGGGTGTGGAACGACATGCTGGTCGCGCTGGTCTTCGCGGACTCGGCGCATCCGCCGGTCACGGTCGCCCTCCAGCAGCAGGTGCGGCAGTTCGGGAACAACATCGACGTGCTGGCGCCCGGCGCCTTCCTGTCGATGGTGGTGCCGCTCGTCGTCTTCTTCGCCTTCCAACGGCAGTTCGCGTCGGGGGTGATGGCGGGGGCGATCAAGTGATCCGCCCCGACCGGGCTTTTGATCACGGCGTTGACGTGCCCTGTTGACGCTGCGTAACCCGAATGCCACACCGTGCGTAACCCGATCACCACGCCGGGG
This sequence comes from Streptomyces sp. ICC1, assembly GCF_003287935.1. Lineage (GTDB taxonomy): Bacteria > Actinomycetota > Actinomycetes > Streptomycetales > Streptomycetaceae > Streptomyces > Streptomyces tritrimontium. The sequence goes on along the minus strand of NZ_CP030287.1, from coordinate 8,456,261 downwards.
GTTCCTGGGCAATATGCCCGCGCCGACCCCTGGATGTGCCGTGCCCCGGTTCAGCGTCATCGTGCCCGCGTACAAGGTCCAGGCGTACCTCCAGGAGAGTCTGGACTCGGTCCTGACCCAGTCGTATCCGGACCTCGAGCTGATCGTGGTCGACGACGCCTCCCCGGACGCCTGCGGTTCGATCATCGACGACTACGCCGCCCGGGACCCCCGGGTGACCGCCGTGCACCTGGCGCACAACCTGGGCCTGGGCCCGGCCCGCAACGCGGGCCTGTCCCGGGCCACCGGCGACTACCTGGTCTTCCTCGACGGCGACGACACCCTCGCCCCCGGCGCCCTGCAAGCCATCACCGACCGGCTGAAGGCCACCGGCTCCCCGGACGTCCTCGTCTACGACTACGCGCGCACCTACTGGACCGGCGAACTGGTCCGCAACAGCCTCTCCCACCGGCTCTCCGAGGACGGCCCGGCCAGCTTCCGGCTCGCGGACCGCCCGGCGCTGCTCGGCATGCTGATGGTGGTGTGGAACAAGACGTACCGCCGCGAGTACGCGGAGCGCGAGGGCCTCTCCTTCCCGCCCGGCTTCTACGAGGACACCCCCTGGACCTATCCGGCGCTCCTGGCGGCGGAGTCCGTGGCCGTCCTGGACCGGGTGTGCGTCCACTACCGCCAGCGCCGCACGGGCTCGATCCTGACCACCTCCACCCGCCGTCACCTCGACGTCTTCGACCAGTACGACCGCGTCTTCGGCTACCTCGCCACCCGCCCCGAGCTGGAGCGCTGGCGGCCCGTCGTGCACCGGCGGATGGCCGAGCACTTCTGCGCCCTGTACGCGGACCCGCGCCGGCTCCCGCGCGCCGCCCGGGCCGAGTTCTTCGGCCGCGCCTCGGCCCTGCTGCGCCGCTACCGCGTCCCGGGGCCCCGCCCGCTGTCCCTGAGCCGCACCGACCGGATCCGCCACGCCCTGATGCGCGTGGGCGCGCGGCGCGCCTACCGCGCGCTGTCGCTGCTGCGCTCGGCCTCGCTCGCGGCGGGCCGCGCGGGGGCCACCGCGTGGCGGGGGCTGCGCGAAACGGCCCTGCGGCTGCACTACCGTGCGCAGCGCCTGCTGCCCCTGCGCCCCGAACTGGCGGTGTTCTCCGCGTACTGGCACGGCGGCTACGCCTGCAATCCGGCGGCGATCGAGGCCAAGCTGCGCGAACTGGCCCCGCGCATGCGGACGGCGTGGATCTGCGATCCGGCGCACGCCTCGACGCTCCCCCGCGAAACGGCCCTCCTGCGCCCGGGCTCGGCGGCGTACTGGACGGCCCTGGCCCGTGCCACGTACCTGGTCACGAACGTCAACTTCGAGCGGACCCTGGTCAAGCGCCCGGGGCAGATCCTGCTCCAGACCCAGCACGGCACCCCGCTCAAGCGGGTCGGCCTCGACCTGCAGGACCGCCCGGCGGCCACCCCGACCACGGACTTCGCCGGCCTGCTGCGCGGCGCCGACCAGTGGGACTACCTGCTCTCGGCTAACCGCCACTCCACCCTGGTGTGGGAGAAGGCGGTCCCGTCCTCGTACACCACCCTCGAATACGGCTACCCGCGCAACGACGTCTTCCACCGGGCGACCCAGGCGGACGTGCTCGAACTGCGCGAACGCCTCGGCATCCCGCCGGGCTCCACGGCGATCCTCTACGCGCCGACGCACCGGGACTACCGCCGCAGCCGCCCCGACCACCTGGACTTCGAGCGGATCCTGCGCGACCTGGGCCCGCGCTACACGATCCTGACCCGCACGCACCTGACGTACGCGGGCTCGGCCTCCCCCGAACCGCACCCCCGCCTGCTGGACGTCTCCTCCCACCCCTCGGTGGAGGAACTCTGCCTGGCCTCGGACGCGTTGGTGACGGACTACTCGTCGCTGATGTTCGACTACGCCTCGCTGGACCGGCCGATCGTGATCCACGCGGACGACTGGGAGGCGTACGAGGCCTCCCGCGGCACCTACTTCGACCTGCGGGCCTTCCCCCCGGGCGCGATCGCCCGGACCGAGGACGAGCTGGTGGACATCTTCGCGACGGGCCACTGGCAGGGCTCGCGCTCGGCGCAGCTGCGCTCGTCCTTCCGGGCCCGCTTCTGCACGTACGACGACGGCCAGGCGGCGGAGCGGGTGGTCCGCCGCGTGTTCCTGAGCCAGCCGGCGTCCCCGATCGTCCCGCTGGAGGACCGCCGCCCCACCCCGGCCGCCCCCTCGGCCGGGGTGGGGCCCCGCAGCGGGCTGCCCTCCACCTCGTGCACGAACGCCACGTCGAGCTGGCCCGAAGCCGTCATCCGCAGCAGCGCGTTGGCCGATACGTCCACCACCAGGTCCGTCTCCGTGTCCGGCATCCGCCGGTGCAGGCGGCGCAGCCAGCCGGGCAGGGCGCGGCTGGCCGTCGAGCCGATCCGCAGCCGGGGCCCGTGGGACAGCGCCCGCGCCTCGGCGACGAGGGCGGCCATCCCGTCGAGGAGCGGCCGCGCCCGGCCGAGTACGGTGCGCCCGAAGGGGGTCGGCCGGCAGCCGGTGCGCTCGCGCAGGAACAGCTCGCCGTCCAGGGCGCGTTCGATGCGGCGCAACTGGGTCGTCAGCGAGGGCTGGCTCACGCCGAGTTGCCGGGCGGCCTTGTGCAGGCTGCCGGCGTCGGCGATGGCGCACAGGGCGCGCAGGTGCCTGACCTCAAGCTCCATGCCCCGAGGGTAGGCCGGGCCGAGCTCACCGCACCAGCCACCGGGATGCCCCCGAATCCCGCCATTCTCACGGCGGTTGCCCTGCCGAAATCCCCCCGATAGGCCGGCGTTATCGGGGGCTGACATCATCCGCCGGCCGCCCCCGCTCCCGCTCCGGAGGAGCACGGGAGCTCCGCCGGTGCCGCCGGTGCCGGCGGCGGCACCGGGGCGGCTACGGGCAGCGGATGACCTGGCCGGCGTAGGAGAGGTTGCCGCCGAAGCCGAAGAGGAGGACAGGCGCCCCGGAGGGGATCTCGCCGCGCTCGACCAGCTTGGACAGGGCCATCGGGATGGAGCCGGCCGAGGTGTTGCCGGAGTCGACGACGTCGCGCGCGACGACGGCGTTGACCGCGCCGATCTTGGCGGCGAGCGGCTCGATGATCCGCAGGTTCGCCTGGTGGAGGACGACCGCGGCCAGTTCCTCGGGGGTGACCCCGGCCTTCTCGCAGACCTTGCGGGCGAGCGGCGGGAGCTGGCTGGTGGTCCAGCGGTACACGGACTGGCCCTCCTGCGCGAAGATCGGCGGCGAGCCCTCGATGCGGACCGCGTGGCCCATCTCGGGCACCGAGCCCCACAGGACCGGGCCGATGCCGGGCTCGTCACAGGCCTCGACGACGGCCGCGCCGGCACCGTCGCCGGTCAGGACGCAGGTGGTGCGGTCGGTCCAGTCGGTGATCGCGGTCATCTTGTCGGCGCCGATGACGAGCGCGCGGGTGGCGGCGCCGGCCCGGATCGCGTGGTCGGCGGTGGCCAGGGCGTGCGTGAAGCCCGAGCAGACGACATTGATGTCCATGACGGCGGGATGGCCGCCCATGCCCAGCTTGGCGGCGACGCGGGCGGCCATGTTCGGGGAGCGGTCGATGGCCGTCGAGGTGGCGACGAGGACGAGGTCGATGTCGTCCGGGGTCAGGCCCGCGCTCGCGAGGGCCTTGCCGGCGGCCTGGTAGGCCAGCTCGTCCACCGGTTCGTCGGGGCCCGCGATGTGCCGGGTCTTGATCCCGACGCGGGAGCGGATCCACTCGTCGTTGGTGTCCACCATGGCCGCGAGGTCCTCGTTGGTGAGCACTCTTGCGGGCTGGTAGTGCCCTAGCGCCACCACGCGTGAACCGGTCATGGGCGGGGTCCCCCCTCGTACGGCAGTCAGGACGTCCCAGCTTCGCCTGCTACCCATGGGTACGGGGGCGCGTGACCCGACAGGATTCAGTGCCCTGAATTTGGAGCTTCCCGAGGATCTTCCAGCCGGGGACGGTGCCCGAAGCGGATCCGCGAGAATGGGTGGACGAGCCGCACGACAAGGACAGAACAGGTGGGCTGATCACATGGGACGGGTCACCGAACGGCGTCGCGTCGTACGGATCCGGAATGGCGTGGCGGGCACCCGGGCGGACACGCTGGTGGCCGAGGAGCCCCTGGAGATACGGCTGAACGGCAAACCGCTGGCCATCACGATGCGCACGCCGGGCGACGATTTCGCGCTCGCCGTGGGCTTCCTGGTCAGCGAGGGAGTGCTCGGATCGGCCTCGGACGTCGCCGCCGTCACCTACTGCGAAGGCGCGGCGGAGGACGGAACGAACACCTACAACGTGGTGAACGTACGGCTGGCCGCGGGGGTTCCCGTGCCGGACATCTCACTGGAGCGGAACGTCTACACGACCTCGTCCTGCGGGCTGTGCGGCAAGGCCAGTCTGGACGCGGTGCGCACGGCGACCCGGTTCCCGGGGGTCGCGGACGATCCGGTACGGGTGGGTGCGCGGCTGCTCGGTGAGCTGCCGGACCGGCTGCGCGCGGAGCAGAAGGTCTTCGACCGCACGGGCGGGCTGCACGGCGCCGGGCTGTTCACGGCGCGGGGCGAGCTGATCGACGCACGGGAGGACGTGGGCCGGCACAACGCGGTCGACAAGCTCATCGGCCGGGCCCTGCAGGCCGGTCTGCTGCCGCTGACGGGGTCGGTGCTGCTGGTGTCGAGCCGGGCCTCCTTCGAGCTGGCGCAGAAGGCGGTGATGGCGGGCATCCCCGTGCTGGCGGCCGTGTCGGCGCCGTCGTCCCTCGCCGTGGACCTCGCGCAGGAGTCGGGGCTGACGCTGGTCGGCTTCCTGCGGGGCGGGAACATGAACGTCTACGCGGGCGAGGACCGGATCGACCTGTCGGCGTGAGCGCGGGGCCTGGGTGAGGTGCGGCCGGGGTGCGGCCGGGGTGAGGTGCGGCCGGGGTGAGGTGCGGCTGCGGGGCGGGGGCCGGCGTGCGGCCCGCGCCCCGCAGGGGCCGCCGCTACTTCTGGGCCAGGACCCCGGCGCCGGTGTGCGCGGTTCCCGGAGCGGCCTCGATCGTCTGGCTGTACGGGTTGTCCTTGGACGCGGCCTTGATCTTCTGGGCCGGCACGTGGTCGGTGCCCGGGGCGGCCTCGATCGTCTTCTGGAGCGAGGCCTTGCCGCCGCCGTGCCCTCCGTGGCCGCCACCGCCGTCCGCCGCGTTGGCGACCCCGCCTCCGAGTACGAGGCTGCCGAGCAGGACGGCGGCCGAAGTGGCGGCGATGCGCTTGCTGATCTTCATGAGGGGGCTCCTTGCCGTGGGTGTTTCCGACTGACACCCCGAAGGTAGGAGAACCGGGCATTTCGCCGCTCTAACGCTCTGGGCCTCCGGACCCCCTCCGTCCTTACTCCGGCCCGACCGGGCGTCAACGCCCCTTGCGGCCGCGGCGGGAGCCGGGTGTGGCCGGCTTCGGGGCCGGGGGGTCGATGCGGTGGAGGTCGAGGGTCGGCGGGACCGGGGTGACTCCGGGGCCGCCCGACGCGGCCCAGGCGATGACCTCGTCGGTGGCGGTGTCGTCCAGGGCCCAGCCGAACCAGGCCGCGCGGGCGCCGCGGCGCCGGGCCTCGGTGGTGGGCTGGACCACGATGACGTTGGCCTGTGCGCAGGGCCCGAGGCAGTCGCTCGTACGGACCGCGAGGCGGCCCCCGGACGCCGCGGCGGCCTCGCGCAGGCGGGCCAGCTGACCCGCGTGGTCGGTGCCGGGGTTCTTGCGGGGGTCGCCGCAGCAACAGCCCCGGCACACCACCAGGGTGCAGGGGCGTTCGGCGGTGGCGGAGAGCGGGCGTATCCAGGTCACCGCCGAACGCTACCGGGCCCGCGGAGCCCGGTGTCGGACGGCGCGGGAGACCTCCGCCACACGTTCAACGGCGGCGGGTTCGGCGCCGGTCCGCCCCGCGTCACCGCTCTCCCCCGCGTCCTCCCGGGCGTCGCGGGCACGGCGCCGGGCCAGGACCGCGCAGACCATCAACTGCATCTGGTGAAAGAGCATCAGCGGCAGCACGGCCAGGCTCGCCTGCGCACCGAACAGCACGCTGGCCATGGGGAGTCCGGCGGCCAGGCTCTTCTTCGACCCCGCGAACTGGATGGCGATCCGGTCCCCCCGGTCGAACCCGAGGCGCTTGGCCCCGTACCAGGTGACCAGCAGCATCACGGCGAGGACGACGGCCTCCACCACCATCAGCGCGCCGAGGCGCGCGACGCTCACCTGGTGCCAGATCCCGGCGACCATGCCCGCGCTAAAGGCGGTGTAGACGACGAGCAGGATCGAACCGCGGTCCACGCGGCCCAGGACCTTCTTGTTGCGGACGAGGAAGCCGCCGACCCAGGGGCGCAGGGCCTGGCCGAGGAGGAAGGGCAGGAGGAGCTGGAGGACGATCTTCAGCAGGGAGTCGAGGGAGAACCCGCCGGCGCTGTTGCCGAGCAGGCCGGCGGCGAGGAGGGGGTGAGGAAGATGCCGATGAGGCTGGAGAAGGAGCCGGCGCAGATCGCGGCGGGGACGTTCCCCCGGGCGATCGAGGTGAAGGCGATGGAGGACTGGATGGTGGAGGGGACCAGGCAGAGGAAGAGCAGGCCGCTGTAGAGCGGGGCCGTGAGGAGGGTGGGGACCAGGGCGTGGGCGGCGAGGCCGAGGAGGGGGAAGAGGACGAAGGTGCAGGCGAGCACGGTGAGGTGGAGCCGCCAGTGGCGCACGCCGTCGAGGGCCTCGCGGGTGGAGAGCCGGGAGCCGTAGAGGAAGAAGAGCAGCGCCACGGCTCCGGTGGAGGCCGCCTCGGCGAGGGGGGCGGCCGCGCCGCGGGCGGGGAACAGGGCGGCGACGGCGACGGTGGCGAGCAGGCCCGTGATGTAGTGTTTCGGTGGTCATAGCGTTAGGGAAACGCCCGGTTTACATTCCGAACCCGGAAGCTAAGCCTTTCAGCGCCGATGGTACTGCAGGGGGGACCCTGTGGGAGAGTAGGACGCCGCCGAACAATTATTGTGGGAAAGCCCCGCACCAGCCCTTTGGGGTTCGGTGCGGGGCTTTTCTGCGTTTACCCTCGCCGGGTGTTTACGTCGACGTATACTCGGAGCATGTCTGATGCCATGATCCGTGTGCCGGCCGAGGTGAGAGACCGCCTCGCTGTCATCGCCGAGTCCCGTGGGACGTCCATCCGGTCTCTTGTGCAGGAGTTCGCCGAGACGACGCTCACCATGGAGGAGCGGCGGGAGCGGGCTGAGCGGGCTCGGGCCTACCTGGCCGAGCACTTCGGGGTGGACGTGAGCGACGCGGAGAGTGCGGCGATGGGCCGCAAGATCCGTGAGGCCTTCGCGCAGCAGGAGGACGCTGCCGCGTGATCCAGCACCACCTCGTCCTGGACACGCCGTCCTTGCTCGCACTGTCCGGGAATCGCCAGGTGTCGGCACTGATCCACCGCGCTTACCTCGACGCGGACACGCGCCTGTGGGTTCCTGTCCTGTCGGTCCTTGAGGCCGACGTGGTTCTCGCGGGGATCGCCGAGCACATCGGACAGCTCGACGTCATCCACATGCTCGACCTCGACTATCCGGCCGTGCTGGCCGTGGCGCAGATGCGCCGTGACGGAGTGCCCGCCGGTGCCGCGGCCGCCGTCCATGCCGCACGCCATCTCCCCGAGTGGGGTTCGCAGGCGCTGGTCGCCACGATCGAACCGAAGGCCTATGTGGGCCAGGGAGTGGGCGTCCTCGATCTGAACAGCTGAAGCGCGGGCTGATTACAGGCGGCCGGCGGCCTTGAGGGCGAGGTAGGCGTCGGCCAGGGCCGGGGCCAGGGTTTCCGGGGTGGCGTCGACCACGTGGACGCCGTGGCGGGTGAGCTGCTCGGCCGTGCGCCGGCGGGCGGACTGGGACTGGGTGCCCGCGGCGGCCTCGTAGACCGCGTCGACGGTGCCGCGGGACTTCGTCATCTCCGCGACGTGGGGGTCCGCGACCGAGGCCAGCAGGACCGTATGGCGCTGCGTGAGGCGGGGGAGCAGCGGGAGCAGGCCCTCTTCGATGGGAGCCGCGTCCAGACTCGTCAGGAGAACCACCAGGGAGCGGCGCGGGGCGCTGCGCAGGATGGTGGAGACCAGGGTGCGCGCATCGGTTTCGACGAGCTCCGGTTCCAGGGTGGCCATCGCGTTGACGAAGGCCGGCAGGGTGTCGGCGGCCGAGCGGCCCTGGACCTGGGCGCGGGGGCGGCGGTCGTGGGCCAGCAGGTCCACGCGGTCGCCGGCCCGGGTGGCCAGGGCGGTCAGGAGCAGGGCCGCGTCCATCGCCGAGTCCAGGCGGGGGGCGTCGCCGACGCGGCCCGCCGAAGTACGGCCGGTGTCGAGGCAGATGAGGATGTGGCGGTCGCGTTCCGGGCGCCAGGTGCGGACGGCGACCTTGTTCTGCCGGGCGGTGGCCCGCCAGTCGATGGAACGGGTGTCGTCGCCGGGGACGTAGTCGCGCAGGCTGTCGAACTCGGTTCCCTCACCGCGGGTCAGGACGCTGGTGCGGCCGTCGAGTTCGCGCAGGCGGGCGAGGCGGGAGGGGAGGTGCTTGCGGCTGGCGAACGGCGGCAGCACGCGGACCGTCCAGGGGACGGTGTGGTTGCCCTGGCGGGCGAACAGGCCGAGGGGCCCGTACGAGCGGATCGTGACGCGGGCCGCCTGCCGGTCGCCGCGCCGGGTGGGGCGCAGGCGTGTGGTGAGGCGGCGGCGTTCGCCCGCGGGGATCGTCAACGCGTGCCGGGACGCGACGACTTCGGTGCCGGTCAGCCAGCTGCTGGGGGGCCAGGCGTCGCGGATCCGGGCGCGCAGGGTGCGGGCGGAGGGGTTGGTGACCGTCAGGTGGACGTCCGCGGCCTCGCCGAGGCGCACGGACGTGTCGCCGGAGCGCGCCAGCCGGAGCGTGCGGACGGGCGCCGCGAGGGCGTAGTCGACCGCGCAGGCCAGGGCGATGGGGGCGTTGACCGCCAGCATCCCGGTCCAGCTGGGTCCGAGGACGCCGACGGGGAGGCTGCCGAGGGCCGCCAGCAGGGCGGCGCGTCCGGTGAACGCCATCAGCGCGGGACGGGGACGTGGGAGAGGATCGCGGTGATGACCGCGTCGGCCGTGACGCCCTCCATCTCGGCCTCGGGGCGCAGCTGGACGCGGTGGCGCAGGGTGGGCAGGGCGAGGGCCTTCACGTCGTCGGGCGTGACGTAGTCGCGGCCCACGAGCCAGGCCCAGGCGCGGGCGGTGGCCAGCAGCGCGGTGGCGCCGCGCGGGGAGACGCCCAGGGTGAGGGAGGGGGACTCGCGGGTGGCGCGGCAGATGTCGACGACGTACGCGGCGATCTCCGGGGAGACGCTGGTGGCTTCGACGGCCTTGCGGGCGGCTTCGAGCTCGGCGGGGCCGGCGACGGGGCGGATGCCGGCCGAGTGCAGGTCGCGGGGGTTGAAGCCGGCGGCGTGGCGGGTCAGTACGCCGATCTCGTCCTCGCGGGAGGGGAGGGGCACGGTGAGCTTCAGCAGGAAGCGGTCGAGCTGGGCCTCGGGCAGGGGGTAAGTGCCCTCGTACTCCACCGGGTTCATGGTGGCGGCGACGAGGAAGGGGTCCGGGAGCATGCGGGGGATGCCGTCGACGGTGACCTGGCGCTCCTCCATCGCCTCGAGGAGGGAGGACTGGGTCTTGGGGGGCGTGCGGTTGATCTCGTCGGCGAGCAGGAGGTTGGTGAAGACCGGGCCGTTCTGGAAGGAGAACTCCGCGGTGCGGGCGTCGTAGACGAGCGAGCCGGTGACATCGCTCGGCATCAGGTCGGGGGTGAACTGGACGCGCTTGGTGTCGAGTTCGAGGGAGGCGGCGAGGGCCCGCACGAGCAGGGTCTTCGCGACGCCGGGAACGCCTTCGAGCAGGACGTGGCCGCGGCAGAGGAGGGCTACGACGAGACCGGTGACGGCGGAGTCCTGGCCGACCACGGCCTTTCCGATCTCGGTGCGGAGCGCTTCCAGGGCGGAGCGGGCGCTGTCCGTGGTGGCCGTCATGAGGTGCGGACCTCTCTTTCGAGGGCGTCGAGTTGGTCGGTGAGCGCGACGAGCGCCGCGTCGGTGTCGGGGGTGGTGCCGAAGAGCAGGGTGGCGGGGTCGTGCGCGGCCCGCGGCGCGGCGGCGGGGTCGCCGACCGTGAGGCGGGCGGAGACCGCGGGGACCAGGGACACGGGGTCGTGGGCCTGGGAGGCCGGTACGCCGACCAGCGCGGCCAGCCGTTCGCGGGCGGCGGCGCGCAGCACGGTGGCGGCGCGGTCGCGGGCGCCGGCCTTGCGGTACAGGCGGGCGCGGCCCTCGGTGGCCTCGGAGGCGCGGATCAGGACGGGCAGGCGCTCGGTGACCAGCGGGCCGAGGCGCCGGGCGCGCCACAGGGCCGCGACGGCGGCGGCGAGGAAGAGCTGGAGCAGGGCCCAGCTCCAGCCGGCGGGGATCAGGGAGAGGAAGTCCTCGTCCTGCTCGGCCTCGTCGGGGCCGCTGTCGGCGAAGGACGGCAGGTACCAGACGAGGTGGGGGCGGGAGCCGAGGAGCTGGAGCGCGAGGGAGGCGTTGCCCTCGTCGGCGAGGGCCTTGTTGAGGAAGGGGATCTCGGAGCCGAGGAGGACGGTGTCGCCGCCGCGCGTGGCGGTGGGCAGGACGAGGAGCGCGGGGTGGCCGCCGGTGGGGTAGCAGCCGATGGCTCCGGGGACGGTGGTGGAGTACTGCAGGCCGCCGTCTACGCCGGCGCGGCCGGCGGCCGCGGCTGCGGGGAACGCGCAGGTGCCCGGGTCGAGCTCGGAGCCCGCGGCGTGCGCGCTGGAGTGGGTGCGGGTGCCGGGCGCCAGTTCGCCGAGGCTGAGCTCGGTCGGGGCGAGCAGGACGGTACGGCCGCCGGAGAGGTCGATGGCGGAGCGGATCGTGCGGAGCTTGTCCTGGTCGAGCCGGTCGGGGTCGCCGATCAGGAGGGTGGTGTCGGGCCCGGAGGCGTCGGCGGCCTCCTCGGCGGTGGTGACGACACGGGTGGTGACTCCGCGGGTCTTGAGCAGCTCGGCGACGGCCCGGCTGCCGAAGGGGTCGGCGGACCGGGGGTCGAGGTAGCCGTGGTGGGCGCCGGAGCTCAGGGCGGCGAAGGCCAGGCCGGCGGTGAGCAGGACGGCGAGCGCGATGAGGAACCCGCGGGCCCGGGTCCACAGGACGCCGGGGCGCAGCGCGGGGGCGGCGGTGGCCTGGTCGGGCGACCCGTCGGGTTCGGGGGTGGCGGCCGTGGCCGGGGAGGCCCCCGTGAGGGGCGGTACCGGGGCGTGGGCGGCCCGGGGGGCCGGGTCGGGGGTGTGGGCGCCGGACGCGGCCGCGGCGGGGCCGGGGGCCGCGCCTGAGAACGCGCCCGGGAACGCGCCCGGGACCGTCGCGGCGGGGCGTGCCGGGGTGGGGCCCGCCGGGGTGCCGGCGGGGGCCGGGGCGGGGGCGGGGGGGTCTGGGGGGGCGCCCGGGTCGGGCGGGGGCACGGGGTGGCGCCCGTGAGGAGCGTGGGACTGGGAGATGTAGATAAGGGACAGGCGGGGCGGGAGCCGGTGCCCGCAGGCCGCGCGGGACGGTCGGGGCCGGCCCGCCGGGCATGGCGGCCAGGGTGATGTCCCCGGTCGCCGCCACCCCCATGGCGAGGGCGGCGAGCTCGGCGGCGGCCGGGCCGGGCAGTCCCGCGTCGGCCAGGAGCGCGCCGAGTCCGCCGGCGTAGCCCTGGCCGACGGCGCGGACCTTCCAGGCGCCCTGGCGCCGGTACAGCTCCAGGGCCACGACGGCGGTCTCGGACTCCAGGTCCGTGAGCGTGTACCCGGCGAGCTCGGCGCCCTCCGGGTCGGCCACGGACACGTAGGAGGCCGGGACCGCGCCGAAGCGGGCCGGACCGCCGGGCGGCAGGACCAGCACGAGGCCGACCCGGTGCACGGCCGGGTCGACCGCGTCGAGGTCGACCAGCATGCTGTGGTGCCCCGAGACCGCGCCGGGCACTTCCAGCCCCGGCAGGGTCCGGGCGCCGGGATGGGCCAGCGCCTGGGGACCGGCGAGCCGGCCCTCGTCATCGCCGACCTGGGCCAGGGCGAGCACAGGTGTGCCCGCCGAGACCCTGATCTCCACCCGGCTCCGGGACAAGGGGTGGTTCTGCCCCCGGACCAGTTCGGCCGTCATCGTGCAGCCCCTCCCCCGTACCCGTTCTTCTGCTGTGCCGTCGTCTGTGGCGCTGTGCTTCGTGGTGCGTGCGTACTGTTTACAGGTGCGGCAGGATCGCCGGCATCAGGTCCTGGAACGTGCGGCCGTTGGCCGGGTTCCCGAGGGCCGTCATCTGCCAGCCGGTGCCCGCGCGCGACACCTTCGCCATGATCTGCGCGGTGTACTGGCCACCGCCGTCGAGGGTGTAGCGGGCCAGCTCCTGGCCGTTGGTCTCGTCGACGATGCGGCAGAAGGCGTTCTCCACCTCCTGGAACGTCTGGCCGGTGAAGGAGTTCACCGTGAAGACGATCTGGTCGATGTGCACCGGCACCCGCTGCAGGTCGACGAGGATCGACTCGTCGTCCCCGCCCTGGCCGACACCGCCGACGAGGTTGTCGCCGGTGTGCTTGACCGAGCCGTCGTCGCTCTGCAGGTGCCGGAAGAACACGACGTCCACGGGCTGCTTGTCGGCGAAGAGCACCGCCGAGGCGTCGAGGTCGATCTCCCGGGTCCGCGAGCCGAACAGCCCCCGGCGCTTGGCAGCCTGCCAACCGAGGCCCATCCGGACCGCGGTCAGCGTGCCCCCGTCCGCCTTCTGCAGATTGATGGCCTGACCCTTGGTCATGTTGACCGTCACGCGCTGTCCCCTCTCCATAGCCCTCCCCCGATGGGGGTGCGCAGCGTGTACCTGCGGCTGAGTCCCAACCCTACTGACCGGCTCCGGGTCAGGCGAGGCCCGCTTCCCTCATCTGTCGGAGCTCCTTCTTCAGCTCGCCCACCTCGTCCCGGATCCGGGCGGCCACCTCGAACTGCAACTCCGCCGCCGCGCCGCGCATCCGCTCGGTCATCTGCTCGATGAGCGAGGCCAGTTCGGCGGCGGGACGGTCGGTCAGGACCGCGCCGCCCTTGGCCCCCTTCGCCCCCTTGGCCCCGGCCTTGCCGCCCGCGGCCGCCTTGCCGCCCAGCGCCGGGACCGGCGCCTTGAGGGCCTTGCCGTCCTTGGTCTGCCGGTATCCGGTGCCGAGGAGCTCCTCGGTGTCGAGCTCCTCGCGGGCGATCGTCGCGACGATGTCGTTGATCTTCTTGCGCAGCGGCTGCGGGTCGATCCCGTGGGCCGTGTTGTAGGCGACCTGCTTCTCCCGACGGCGGTTGGTCTCGTCGATCGCCTGGGCCATGGCCGGGGTGATGGTGTCCGCGTACATGTGGACCTGGCCGGAGACGTTGCGCGCCGCGCGGCCGATGGTCTGGATGAGCGAGGTCCCCGAGCGCAGGAAGCCCTGCTTGTCGGCGTCGAGGATCGCCACGAGCGACACCTCGGGCAGGTCGAGGCCCTCGCGCAGCAGGTTGATGCCGACCAGGACGTCGTACTCGCCGGCCCGCAGCTCGCGCAGCAGCTCGATGCGGCGCAGGGTGTCGACGTCGCTGTGCAGGTAGCGGACCTGGATGCCGAGCTCCAGGAAGTAGTCGGTGAGGTCCTCGGCCATCTTCTTGGTCAGGGTGGTGACCAGGACCCGCTCGTCCTTCTCCACCCGCTGCCGGATCTCGTGCACCAGGTCGTCGATCTGGCCCTCGGTGGGCTTGACGACGACCTCCGGGTCGATGAGGCCGGTGGGGCGGATGATCTGCTCGACGAAGCCGTCGCCGCGCGAGAGCTCGTACTTGCCCGGGGTGGCCGAGAGGTAGACGGTCTGGCCGATCCGCTGCTGGAACTCCTCCCACTTCAGCGGCCGGTTGTCGAGCGCGGACGGCAGCCGGAAGCCGTGGTCGACCAGGGTCCGCTTGCGGGAGGCATCGCCCTCGTACATCGCGCCGATCTGCGGCACCGTGACGTGCGATTCGTCGATGACGAGGAGGAAGTCCTCGGGGAAGTAGTCGATGAGGGTGTTGGGTGCGGAGCCGCGCTCGCGGTCGTCCATGTGCAGCGAGTAGTTCTCGATGCCCGAGCAGGACCCGATCTGGCGCATCATCTCCAGGTCGTAGGTGGTGCGCATGCGCAGCCGCTGGGCCTCGAGCATCTTGCCCTGGTTGTCCAGCTCCGCCAGGCGCTCGGCCAGCTCGGCCTCGATGCCGCGGACCGCCTTCTCCATGCGCTCGGGGCCGGCCACGTAGTGGCTGGCGGGGAAGACGTACAGCTCGCGGTCCTCGCTGATCACCTCGCCGGTCAGCGGGTGCAGGGTGGACAGGGCCTCGATCTCGTCGCCGAACATCTCGATGCGGACGGCCAGTTCCTCGTAGACCGGGAAGATCTCGATGGTGTCGCCGCGCACGCGGAACGTGCCGCGGGTGAAGGCCACGTCGTTGCGCGTGTACTGGATGTCGACGAAGCGGCGCAGCAGCTGGTCCCGGTCCATCTCCGCGCCGACCTTGAGGGGGACCATCCGGTCGACGTACTCCTGCGGGGTGCCGAGGCCGTAGATGCAGGACACGGAGGCGACGACGATGACGTCGCGCCGGGTGAGGAGGGAATTGGTCGCGGAGTGGCGCAGCCGCTCCACCTCCTCGTTGATCGAGGAGTCCTTCTCGATGTAGGTGTCCGACTGCGGTACGTAGGCCTCGGGCTGGTAGTAGTCGTAGTACGAGACGAAGTACTCGACGGCGTTGTTCGGCAGGAGCTCGCGGAACTCGTTCGCCAGCTGGGCGGCGAGCGTCTTGTTCGGTGCCATCACCAGCGTGGGCCGCTGGAGCTTCTCGATCATCCAGGCCGTCGTGGCCGACTTGCCGGTGCCGGTCGCGCCGAGCAGCACGACGTCCTTCTCACCTGCGCGGATGCGCTTCTCCAGCTCGGCGATGGCCGCCGGCTGGTCTCCGCTGGGCGTGTAGGAACTGACGACCTCGAAAGGCGCCACCGTGCGTTCGATCTTCGATACGGGCCGCATGGGTCAACCGTACGACCCCCCACTGACAGCCGGGGGCCCGGCGGCCCGGCGGGACCGTCCGGGTCTGGTCCGTTTGTCGTAGTTCGGTGGCGGCCCCGCGATCTTCAACCCCATGATCGCCGTACCCGGCTCTCCCTGAAAGGGCGTCGAGAACGCACCACCGGAAGTGCGTCGCCGCAACGAATGCCGCTCCGCGCCCGTTTGAAGGCCGGAGCAGGGCTCACGACCCGAGGAGAACGCGCATGTACGTCCGACCCGCCGCCGCGGCCACCGCCGCCTTCCTGGGACTCACCCTCACCGTGTTCGGCGCGACGGCCGCCGCCGCGGCCGCCGGCCCGGGCTGGCTCTCCAACCCGATCGTGTACGCCCACCGGGGGGCTTCCGCGTACGCCCCGGAGAACACCCTGGAGGCGATCGACCTCGCCATGGAGCTGGGCTTCGACTGGGTGGAGAACGACGTCCAGCGCACCGAGGACGGCGAGCTGGTGGTGGTCCACGACGACACCCTGGCCCGCACGACGGACGTCGAGCAGGTGTTCCCCGATCGCAAGCCTTGGCGGGTCAAGGACTTCACGGCCGCCGAGATCGCCCGGCTGGACGCGGGCAGCTGGTTCGACCGGCGGTTCGCGGGCGCCCGGGTGCCGACCCTGCGGGAGTACATGGACCGGGTCCAGCGCAACCAGCAGCGGCTCCTCCTGGAGATCAAGAAGCCGGAGCTCTACCCCGGGATCGAGGAGCAGACCCTGCGGGTGCTGCGGGACACCGGCTGGCTCGACGAGAACCACGTGAGCCGCCGCCTGGTGGTGCAGAGCTTCAGCGCCGGCTCCGTCCGGACCGTGCACGAGCTGCGCCCGGACCTGGTGACGGCCTTCCTCGGCACCCCGGCCATCGCCGACCTGCCGTGGTACGCGCAGTTCACCGACCGGATCAACCCCTGGTACACCACCATCGACGGCGCCTGGGTGGACGCCGTGCACGGGCTGGTCGGCGCCCACGGCAAGGCGATGGAAGTGGACGCCTGGATCGTCGACGACGCGGCGACCGCCCGCAAGGTCCAGGACATGGGCGTGGACGGGATCATCACCAACAAGCCCGATGTCGTACGCGAAGCGGTGGGCGGGTACTGAGCCGGCCGCCCGGCCCGCCCGCGCGGGTGAGGGCGGGCCCGTGCCGCGGGTGCCGCGGCCGGGGCAGCGGCGGCCGCGGCGGCTACCTCCACATCCCCGACATGGGCGGCTGCTCGGCGGGCGCCCTCCTGGGCGGACTCCCGGCGGGCCTGCCCGGCGGCCTCCCCGGCGGCCTTCCGGGCGGTCTGCCCGCCCTCGGCTGACCGCCGTCCGCAGGAACACCGAGGGGCCGGGAGCACGAACTCCCGGCCCCTCGGGCCGTACAGGGGCCCGCCCCGGCGGACTGCGGGCTGCGGGCTGCGGGCTAGAGCGCCAGCCGCTTGACCGCGGCCTCGACGCGCTCGTCCGTGGCCGTGAAGGCCACGCGGACGAAGCGCGCGCCCGCCTCGCCGTAGAAATCGCCCGGCGCGACCAGGATGCCCAGCCCCGCGAGGTGCGCGACCGTGTCCCAGCAGGGCTCGTCCCGGGTCACCCACAGGTACAGGCTGGCCTCGCTGTGCTCGATGCGGAAGCCGTGCGCCTCCAGGGCCGTGCGCAGCGCCTCGCGGCGGGCCGCGTAGCGCACCCGCTGCTCCTCGACGTGGACGTCGTCGCCCAGCGCCGCCACCGTGGCCGCCTGCACCGGGGCCGCGGTCATCATGCCGCCGTGCTTGCGGATCTGCAGGAGCTCGCCGAGGACTTCGGCGTCACCGGCGATGAAGGCCGCCCGGTAGCCCGCCAGGTTGGACCGCTTGGAGAGCGAGTGCACGCTGACGATGCCCTCGTACGAGCCCCCGCAGACCTCGTCGTGCAGGACGGAGACGGGCTCGGCCTCCCAGCCCAGCTCCAGGTAGCACTCGTCGCTGAAGATCAGGATCCCGTGCTCGCGCGCCCAGGCCACGATCCGGACGAGCTCCTCCTTGGAGAGGACCGCACCGGTGGGGTTGGACGGGGAGTTGAGCCACAGCAGCTTCACGCGGGCCGGGTCGAGATCGGTGGTGGGATCGTCGTAGACCACTGGCTCGGCGCCGCACAGCCGCGCGCCGACCTCGTACGTCGGGTAGGCCAGCCGGGGGTACGCCACCTGGTCCCCGGCGCCGAGGCCCAGCTGCGTCGGCAGCCAGGCCACCAGCTCCTTGGAGCCGACGACCGGCAGGACGTTGCGGTGCCCGGCGGCGCTCGCGCCGAGGCGGCCGCGTACCCAGCCGGTGATCGCGTCGCGCAGGGCGGCCGTGCCCCACACCGTGGGATATCCCGGAGAGTCGGCGGCCTCGACGAGGGCGCGCTGGATCAGCTGCGGCACCGGGTCGACGGGGGTGCCGACGGACAGGTCGACGATGCCGTCCGGGTGGGCCGCGGCCGTCGCCTTGTACGGCTCCAGCTTGTCCCAGGGGAAGACGGGAAGACGGGCTGAGACTGCGGCCACGATGCGCTCTTTTCGCTTTCCAGGTGTTCCGTGCGTGCGATTGCGTGCGTGTGGTTGCGTGCGTTCCGCGCGTGCGTTCCGCGCGGGAAACACCTCGGTCCCGTCCGGCTGACAGCCGGACGGGACCGAGGTGGCGGTTCAGGCGGTACCGACCGTCAGTGGCTCGGGTTGATGTCCGCCGGAAGCGCCGCGATGAAGGGGTGGTCGCGCTCGATCAGGCCGAGCTTGGAAGCACCACCGGGCGAACCGAGCTCGTCGAAGAACTCGACGTTCGCCTTGTAGTAGTCCTTCCACTCCTCCGGAGTGTCGTCCTCGTAGAAGATGGCCTCGACCGGGCAGACCGGCTCACACGCACCACAGTCGACGCACTCGTCCGGGTGGATGTACAAGGACCGCTGGCCCTCGTAGATGCAGTCGACGGGGCACTCTTCGATGCATGCCTTGTCCTTGACGTCGACACAAGGCTCCGCGATGACGTAGGTCACGCTCTCGTTCCTCCTCATAAGGGCTTTCCATATCGCGCGGGAGCGCGGCGTCGTCGATGGCCCGCCTCTAGTATCTCCGTTCCCGGGCACGATCCGAACAGGAGGGGCGGACAGAGCTGTGGAAATCACTGCCGGTGGACGGCTGGAGATCCGGATCACACCCGCTGACGTGGGTAAACGTGTCTCTGTACGACGGGTGGAGGGTGAGCCCGGCGGGGCCTTCGCGTTCACGGACACGGTAGGGGTTCTCACATCCTGGAACAGGGGTGTGCTGACGATCACACGAAAGACCGGCGAGTCCGTCCGCATCGCGGAATCCCTGCTGGTCGCGGGCAAGGTCGTACCGGCCGCGCCGGCCCGGCGCAGGGGTCCCGCGGCCTCCTTCGAGGAGCTCGCGCGGATCGCCGCGCGGTCCTGGGTGCCGCTGGAGAGCGAGCCGCTGGGCGAGTGGACGCTGCGCGCGGCCGCGGGCTTCACCCGCCGCGCCAATTCCGTACTGGCGCTCGGCGACCCGGGGACCCCGCTGGACGATGCACTCGCGCGGGTGACCTCCTGGTACGGGGAAAGGGGACTTCCGGCCTACGTCCAGGCCGCGACGGGGGCCGCCGGCACCCAGGAGCTGCTCTGTTCCGGGCTGGAGGCCCGGGGGTGGGTCCGCGAGGTCTCCGCGCAGGTGTGGACCGGCGGGCTGGCGGCGCCGGCGGACGTGGACGACGCGGCGCTGCCCGCCGTCGGGGACGTGGTCCTGACCCGCGCCCCGGACGAGGAGTGGCTCGGCCGCTACGGGCGGGTCGTCGATCCCGGGGCCGCCCTGCGGGTGCTGACGGCAGGGCCCTCGGTGTGGTTCGCGCTCGTGCCCGGACGGGCGATCGGGCGGGTCGTCGTCGACGGCCGGTGGGCCGGCTTCGCGGCGGTCGAGGTCGATCCGGAGCACCGGCGGCGGGGCCTGGCGACGGCCGTGATGGCGGCGCTGGCGCGGCGCGCCCTGGAAGAGGGCGCGTCGGCGGCGTGGCTCCAGGTGGAGACCGAGAACACCGGGGCGCAGGCGCTGTACGCCGGGATGGGCTTCGGGGCGCACCACAGCTACCACCACTACCGCCGGGCGGCGGCGTGACCTCGCCCTGGCGCGAGCAGTTCGCCGCGGAGGCGCGGGCGGATCGGCCGGACCTGGCCGTGCTGTGCCTGCTGCTCGCCGCCGAGGCCGACCCCGAGCTCGACGAACGGGCGATGGACTGGGCGCAGATGGAGCTGGACCGGATGGCGGGCATGCTGCCGTACGGGCTGCGGGACGCCCGGGCGTGGGCGTCGGCGGTGGCGGGGCTGCTGGGCGGGCAGTTGGGCTTCCACGGCACCCCGGCCGACTACGACAAGCTCTCCTCCTCGCTCCTGCACGAGGTGTTGCGGCGGCGCCGGGGGCTGCCGATCCTGCTGTCCGTGGTCTGGCTGGAGGTGGCCCGGCGGGCCGGGGCCCCGGTGTACGGGCTGGCCCTGCCGGGGCACTTCGTGATCGGTTTCGGGGATCCGGAGGAGGGCGTGGTCGTGGACCCCTTCGCGGGGGGCGC
Organism: Streptomyces sp. ICC1; assembly: GCF_003287935.1. Taxonomy (GTDB): domain Bacteria; phylum Actinomycetota; class Actinomycetes; order Streptomycetales; family Streptomycetaceae; genus Streptomyces; species Streptomyces tritrimontium. The sequence goes on along the minus strand of NZ_CP030287.1, from coordinate 8,436,562 downwards.
GTCGCTGGGCGCGGGTCCCGCGGAGCTGGCGGCCGGGCCGCGGACCGCCGCGCGGACGCTGGACATCGTCCTGCGGATCCTGAACAACATCCGGGCGTGGGCCGCGACGCGGCCCGAGCACTCGGCGGTGGCGCTGTGGGCGCTGGACCTGGCGCTGCTCCTGCCGTCGCATCCGGCGGCGCTGCGCTACGAGCGGGCGAAGCTGCTCGTGGAGCGCGGGGAGTTCGTCTCCGGCGCCGGGGAGATGGAGGCGTACGCGCTCGTGGTCGACGTGATCGACCCGCCGTCAGCCGCCCGCATCCGCGCGGAGGCCCAGTCGGCGAGGGCCCTGCTCAACTAGCCCGTCTCCCCGGATACGCGGGAGCCCCTCCCCGGGGTCCGGGAAGGGGCTCCGGCCTGTGCTTTTCGGGTCAGCTGGCGTTGGTGTCGATGACCGCGGTCCGCTCGGCGGGCGTCTTGCCGCGCAGCGCCTTGCCGAGGGCTCCGGCGACGTCCTGCGGGGTGACGGCGGTCTTCTCGCCGGTGCCGCGCATGATCAGGACGCCGTCGAAGGTGTTCCCGTACGTGGCCTTGAGCGCCTCCAGGTCGTACTTCTCGACGAGGTGGCCGTCCACGACCTGCATGCTGAGGATCTTGGGCAGGGACTTGGGGCCGAAGGGGATGAACTTCGTCCCCGCCTTGACGGTCGCGGTGTTCGACATCGCGGGCTCGGCGAACTCCTTCATGGCCCGGTCCAGTTCGGCCTGGTCCACGACCGGGTCCTTGGTGGTGACCGGGAGTTCGAGGGGTGTGGACGTGCCGGTGGCGATCATGGCGCGGAAGGCCTTGACCACCAGGTCGGCGGAGGCGTCCGCGTCGAGCGTGGAGCCGGGCTTGCCGGGGACGGCGACGGCCTTGCCGGTGTCGAAGGTGATGGTGCCCTCGGTGACGGATCCGGCGCTGCCGGCCAGCTCCTGGAGGGCGGCCTGCAGCTTCTCCTCGTCGGTGGGCATGACGGGTTCGGCGGCGCGCTCGCTGCCGAAGAGCGAGCCGATGACGGTGACGGGGTTGTAGTCGCTGCCCGCCGCGTTGCGGACGGTGGTCTGGCTGTCGAGGCTCAGGCCGGCCTTCTCGGGCTTCAGTTCGACCGTCTTGCCGCCCACGGTGAGCTGGAGGGGGGCGGAGGCGCGGTTGCCGAAGGCCGTCTGGAGCTTGGCGACGGCCTCGTCGCGGGTGCCGCTGATGTCGACGCCGAGGACGGTGGTGCCCTTGGGGACGTCGGAGGCGTTCAGGAGCAGGCCGGCGCCGTAGGCCACGCCGAACAGCGCGATGAGGCCGCCGCCGGCCACGACGAGCTTGCTGTGCCCGCCCTTCTTGGCGGGCTTGGCGGGGACCTTGCGCTTGGCGGCCGGGAGGCCTTCGCCGGCGGCGGCCCCATCGCGCTGTTCGGCCGGGCCTGCGGCGCCGGCCTGCTCCCCGGCGGCGTCAGAGGGGAATAAGGGACAGGGACTGAACCGCCTCGCTGCGCTCGGCGGCTGGGCCGCTTCGCGGCCCAGTGCCTCCCCTTCGGGGAGGTGGCCCCCCGCTTCGCTCCGGAGTTGGGCCGCTTCGCGGCTCAAGAGAGTCGAAGCGCTGCGCGCTTCGGACTGAACCGCCTCGCTGCGCTCGGCCGAGGTGCCTTCGGCACCTGCCCCTCCGCTTCGCTCCAGGGCAACGAACCGCCTCGCTGTGCTCGGCGAGGCTCGGCTTCACCGAGCCAGGGCCGGCCCTTCGGGCCGGTGTCCTCCGCTTCGCTTCGGACAGTTCGGGTTCCGCTGCGCCCACCCGAATGGCCCGCTCCGCGGGCCGGGGTGACCCCGTTTCACGGGGTACGGACCTTCGGTCCGTTGAGGTGTCCGCTCCCACCCCAGGCCCTTTCACTCCCCATAAGGCGCCCCTCCGCGGGGCCTGATCGCGGTGAGTCAGATGAGGTCGTGCAGGTGATAGGAATGCTGCGCACGCCTGGGCGGAGTGGTTCCGCTCCGCTCCCTCACCCGGGCCCTTCCGGCTCCGCCCCCAGGAGCAACCCGCTTCGCGCAGGAGTAGAGCTCCTCCGCTTCGCTCCGGAGCAGTGAAACGCCTCACTCCGCTCGGCAGAGAAGAGCGGCTTCGCCGCCCCAGAGCCAGCCTCCGGCCGGGAGTCCTTCACTTCGCTTCCGTGACACGGGCAGCCGGCTACGACTCAACCCCCACCGGCTCGGAGGCCCGTCTGAGTGTTGAGTAACATGATCAAGGTTCAATCATCCTTAAGAAGCTCGGGGGAAATGAAATTGAGAACGTCCTCAAGATTTCTTGCTGTAGGAGCATCTGCTGCGGCCATGGTGCTGGCAGCAACGGGGGTCGGCCACGCCGACCCTGCAGACACGCCTCTGGCAGCAACAGATCTCATCATCAACGGCTCCGGTAGTTGTCTGGAGATAGAGAACTCCAGCACCGCCAACGGAGCAAACGCCCAGCAGTGGACGTGCGTCTTCCAGGGCGGGGCCAACTGGAGGATCTTTCAGGGCGGCGCACCCACCGAGTGGTGGATCATCAACGAGAAGAGCGGCAAGTGCCTCGAAGTCGAAAACGGCTGGACGCACAACGGCGCCCCCGTACAGCAGTGGACCTGCACCTACGGGGTGAAGCACCAGCTCTGGTTCATAGACGGCAACCGAATCCAGAATAAGGCAACTGGCAAGTACCTTGAAGTGGAAAACTCCAGCGGAGCCAACGGCGCCCGAGTTCAGCAGTGGCAGTACGCCAACGTGCGCGGCCAGCACTGGACCTGGGGCTAAACCCGTACTTCACGGGTGACTGTTTCACGTCTGCTGCCAGCGGGTTTATGTGATGCCGTGTCAAGGAGATGGGGTTGGACGCCGCGGTTGCCGCGTCCGCCTCACCGGCCGTATGATCCTCTACCACCTCGGCAAACTCACCCTGCGAATCGGCAACGTCACCGACCCGCCAACCGTCCAGACCGGGACATCGTGATGTCCCGGGGGGAACCACAATTCTCAATACATCTGCGGGACTCTCATCCAACCTGCGGCCCCCCAGGTCAAGACCCCTCCGGCACCGGAAGCAGCCCATCACCAAGCAGCTCATCGACCTGCAGCATCACAGGTCAAAGGGACAGCCCCGTCAACGGCCGCACCGCAACATGAACGAGAACGCACACGGCCTGGGCCCCTCCCCTTCGGGGAGGGGCTCCTCCGCTTCGCTCCGGAGGTAGGCCGCTTCGCCTGCTCCGCTCCCCCGCCCTGGGCCCTTTCGGCTCCGCCTCCAGGACCAAGGGCCCGCTAACGCTGGCCCAGTCGGCAGTAGAAGCAGGTCAGAGGGCATGTACCTGGGTGGCTTGCGGGCCCTGCCGGGGTCTGTGGTGCGATAGCGGTCGGCGAGCTTCGCGCGTGGCGATCGCGGCACAAGCGGAACGCCTCCCGCACCGGGACGGAGGCTTCCCCGCCGTGCCGCCTCCGTGTGGAGGAAGCAGCGCGGCGAGGGGCTTCATCGACCGGTGTGGGAGGCGTGCGTACGCCTCAGGCCGTGTGGGCCAGTGGCGGATCAGTGCCAGTACATGCCGCTCTGGTAGAGCTGGCGCCAGATCTGGGCGTTGGCGCCGTTGGCGGTCGAGGAATTCTCGATTTCCAGGTACTTGTCGCTGGAGACGTTGCGGATAACGTGGGTGGCGCCGCTGGTGTTCATCACGTGCCAGCGCTGGCCGCCCACGTTGGCGCAGGACCACTGCTGCACACGCGCACCGTCGGCGGTCGAGGAGTTCGAGACGTCCAGGCACTTGCCGCTGCGGCTGTTGACGATGCGCACCTCAAAGTTGTTGCCGAAGGCGTACTCGAGGTACCAGTACGAGCCGGCCTGGCCGTTGCAGTCCCACTGCTGGGCCTGGGCGCCGTTGGCGGTCGAGGAATTCTCGACCTCCAGGCACTTGCCGCTGCGGTTGCGGATCTGGATGACCCCGGAGCCAGGCGAAATCGACAGGGCGACCGCGGACTCGGCCGACGGCACGGAGACCGGCGCGGCGGTGGCAGCAGGTGCGGTGGTGGCACTCAAAGCAAACACCGAACAGGAAACCAGCAGTGCACTAAAGGCACGCCTCATGAACAACCCCCCAATTGAACGAACTTAAGACGTCACGCAGGATACACGTCCTTGATCATCACTGGCTGTGGTCCGTCCGACCCTCAACCACGCGCGGCCCCTACCCACCACCACACCCGTCCGCAAGGCCCTTCCAGCTCCACGGACGCCATCAGCACAAGCCGTGCCCTGCGCGTAGTGGGGGCTGCTACGTATGGCCACTTCACCACCACCCCAGCACGCTGCTTCAACCCATGCCCCGGCCAGACTTCGCGGCCTTAAGGAGCTCAGGCGCTGCTGCGCCTGGGAAGGCGTGTGAGGCTGGCTTGAGGGCTGGGGTCCGAAGCGCTGCGCTCGGGGGCGGCCGCTTCGCAGCCCAAGGCCTCCCCTTCGGGGAGGTGCTGGCGGCATCGGGAGTCGGCCATGCCGACGAGACCACCGCGGCGTCGACGGAGCGGTTGGTCAATGCCTCCGGTAAGTGGTCTGGAGATAGAGAACTCCAGCACGGCCAATGCGGATGCCCAGCAGTGGGCGTGTTTCGGCCGGTACCTCGGATCCCTCCGAATGGTGGATCGTCAACGCGAAAAGCGGCAAGTGCCTTGAGGTCGAGAACGGCTGGACGCACAACGGCGCCCCCGTGCAGCAGTGGACCTGCACCCGTGGGGTGAGGCATCAGATGTGGATGGGGGCCGGTCCGGGGCCTGGCGGCGCCGGCATTATGAATTTGGGAACCACGCCCGTACGTTCCCTATGCTCGCGGGCGCCACCGGGGTGATCCCGGTGATCGTGCAGCTGGTCGACGGCAGCCTCGCCGACGCGGCGATCGGGCTCGGCTGGCTGGTCGTGGTGTCGGGGGTGTTCATCGGGGCGCTCGCGCTCATGCGGCCTTGGCTGGAGGGCCGTACTTCGGGTGGGCTGACCGGGTTCGCGGGCAGCGCCCTGCTGTTGCTCGCGCTGATGACGTACCCGCTCGGGCTGCTGGCCGGTCTGATCGGCTACGGCGGACTGGAGATGGCGGCGCTGTCGACCCTGGTCGGCTTCGTCTGGTTCTGGATCGTGCCGAACGTGGTCGTGGAGGACGGGCCGTTCGGATCGGCCAAGGCCGGCGTGGCGGATCTGGACCCGGTCGCGGCTCGGAGGGCAACCGCTTCGGATGGGTCCTGGGCGCGCTGCTGGTGCCGGAGCCGTCGTCGGTGCGATGCCGGACGCGCTGTACGCGGTCATCATCCTGGGTGGTCTGGTCACGGGCATCGTCCGGCCGGCACGGAGGGGGAAGAGCGGTCACGCTTCGCGGTGACGCGGCGCGGCGGCCTGCGGTGGCTCGGCACGGACTTTACGGTCCGGGCCGAGCCACGGGCGGTGGATGGTTCATTCTTGAGTGCGGATAGACTTTGGACCGCGGACGTGCCTGGGCTGTTCGGCGTGTCCGGGGGTGAGGTTGTGGGGCGGGCCCGGTCGCGGTGCCTACCGTGGGGTCATGAGCACACCATCAGCGGCGTTCGGCGGGTACGGGATTCGGGTCGTGCGGGGTGGGGAGGCCGGGGCGGTCGCCGCGCTGCTGGCGCGGGCGTTCGCCGATGATCCGGTGATGGCATGGATGTTCCCCGGTGCGGGGGACCGGGAGCGGCGGATCGCTCGCTACTTCGGGCTGGCGCAGCGGCAGCAACGGCCGCGGGCCGGCGGGGTGCGGGTTGCCGCGACCGGTGACGGGCGGCTGCTGGCGGCCGCGTTGTGGTCGGGGCCCGGGCGCTGGAAGGGCTCCGCCGTGCGGGATCTGGCGGCGCTCCCCTCTTATGTCCGCATCTTCGGGCCGCGTGGGTTGGCGCGGGCCGGGGAGGTGCAGAACGCCATGCACGCGGTGCATCCGCGGGCGCCGCACTGGTACCTGCCGTCCGTGGGGACGGATCCGGAGGCGCAGGGGACCGGGGTCGGGTCGGCGTTGTTGCGGCAGCAGCTCGTCGACTGCGACCGGCTCGGGCAGGCCGCGTACCTGGAGTCGAGCAAGGCCGCCAACGTTCCCTTCTACGAAGGGCTGGGCTTCCGTGTCACCGGTGAGCTGCGGCTCCCGGAGGGCGGGCCGGTCCTGTGGCCCATGTGGCGTGAGCCGGGGGCCGCTTCTTAGGGGTGGGGCCTGCGCAGGAGCGGTCTCTTATCAGCAACTGAAGCTGCCGACGATCCACGGACCGGACCGCGCGCAGCCGCTCGCCGGTCAGCAGGTAGGCCCCGGTCCGCCCGGCGAACTCCCACTCCTGCGCCCAGCGCTCCAACTCGGCCCGCCTGCGCAGCTGCTCCAGCCGGTCGGCGATGGCCAGGCGCAGCGGCCGCCACTGGCGCAGCAGGGCCTCGTGCGCGACGTCCAGCATCCCCGCGTCGGAGGTCAGCAGCCGTCCCGCGACGAAGGCGTCGGCCATCTCCCCCTCGGCGGCGCTCAGTTCGCTGCGGGCCACCCGGCGGCGGGTCGGCTCGTCACGCTCCACGGTGACCAGCCGGAGCAGCATCGCCACCACCGGGTCCGCACCGCCGAGCGGCGCGCCGGGCGCCGACAGCGCCGCGTGGATCCGGTCGGCCTGCCCGATCAGGGCGCCCGCGACCCCGCCGACCTCGCGGTACAGCGCGTGCGTCACGGTGGAGCCCGCGCCGCCGGCCCGCCGGTACAACTCCTGCAAGGTGTAGGCCAGGAGCGGCAGCGCGTCGCCGCCGCCGCAGTCCTCCACGATGCGGGAGACCAGCCCGGCCTCGAACTCCACCCCGGCCGCGGCGGCCGGCCGGGCCACCACTTCGTGCAGGGCGTCGCGGCCGAGCGCGCCGACCACCACCGGTTCGCGGACCAGGTCGGCCAGGTCCGCCTCCAGGAACCCGGTGAGGAAGTCCGACCTCAGGGTCGCCAGCAGCCACAACCGGGGTTCCGCGCGCAGGAGTTCGCGTACCGCCTCCGCGAAGGCCGTCCGCTCGCGCGGCCCCGACAGGGTCAGGAGCTCCTCCAGCTGGTCCACCACCAGCACCAGGGGCCTGGCGTCGCCGGCCGCGGCCACCGCCCGGCGCAGGGTCCCGACGGGATCGGTCCCCGGAGTGAGGGCGGCGCCCGTGTTCCACCGGGACCGCCGTCCCGCCAGCGCCGGCAGCACGCCCGCGCGTACCAGCGAGGACTTCCCCGAACCGGACGGGCCGACCACGGTCACGAACCGCTGCGCCCGGTCCGGCAGCGCCGGGTGCAGCCGGGCCACCAGCTCCGCCGTCTCCCGCTCCCGCCCGAAGAACACCGCCGCGTCCTCCTCCCCGAAGGCCTCCAGACCCGGGTACGGAGGCTGCCCGGCCGTCCACACCGGGGCGGGGGCAGCCGGCCGCCGCTCCAGCCAGCGGAGCCACAACTGGCCGCCGACCAGGGCGATCAGGGCCAGGCCCACGAGCGGTATCGACCACTCGCGCAGCAGCCGCAGGGGCAGCGGCACATCGCCCTCCACGCTCGTCGCGTAGTTCGTCGCGATGCCCAGGAGGGCGCCCACCAGCATGAGCAGGATGTCGAGTACCAGGGCGAGGGGCCGTCGTCGCATGGGGCAAGAACGTAGCCGCGGGGCGGGGCGGATGCGAACGGAGCCCGGCAGCCGGACGCCGCTCGCGAGGCCGGACCCGCCGCGGGGCGGTGGAAGAAGGACGCGGGACCCCTACTCGGTGTGCAGGGCGGCGGAGATCGTCATGCGGGCCGCCGAGCGGGCCGGGACCAGCGCGCCCACCACGGCGATCGCCACCCCCGCGCACAGCATCGCGGTGAGCTGCGGCGCGTGCCAGACGTCCTTCATCGACTCCGGGAAGGAGACGATGCCGACGTGGTCCACGACGAGCCGGTGCGCGACCATCCCGAGGGGGATCCCCAGGAGTCCGCCGACCAGGCCGATCCCGGTCACCGAAGTCACCGTCATGGCCACCACTTGACGGGGGGTCATGCCGATCGATTTGAGCATGCCGAGGTCGCGGCGGCGCTCACGGGTGTTCAGGAGCACGGTGTTGAAGACGCCGATGGAGGAGACCAGGGTCAGCAGGATCGTGAACACCGAGGAGAACCCGACGACCGTGGTGGTGGCGGCGTTGACCGAACCCGCGACGTTCGCGCGCAGGCCGGGGTCCGCCGCGTTGACGGCGTCCGCGAAGGCCTGGGCGTCCGCGCCCGGGGCGAGGCGCACCGAGTAGTCGACGGCCCGCGTGCCCGGTGTGAGTTGCTCCAGCGTCTCCCATGTGGACTCCAGGGAGCGGGAGTTGCTGTCGATGAGCGCGCCGACGATGGTCCCGGGCACCCGCTTGCCGCCCGCCTCCAGGATGACCTTGTCGCCCACCGCGAGTCCGCGTTCGGTGAGGAAGGCGGGACCGGCCGCGATCTCACCGGGGCCGCGGGGCGGCCGGCCCTCCACGAAGGCGGCCCCGGCCGGGGACAGGCTCCCCCGGTAGAAGCTGCCGAAGGCGGGCTGCGTGTAGCCGACCAGCCCGACCTGCGTCAGCCCGCGGGCCCGGATCTCCCGCGCGCCCAGCGACCGCATCCACTCCTCGAGCCGCGCGTCGTCCAGCCGGGGCTGCGGGTGGCTGCTCCCGGCGGTGCCCGCCAGGATGTCGACGACCGGGCCGCCGGTACCGCGGCCGGCGTCCGCGTACGCGACCATGGTGCTGGTCAGACCGGTCGCCAGGGTGGCCGTGGTGACACCGAGGACGATGGCCGCCATGGTCATGAGGGCCCGGCCGGGGCGGGCGAACGGCTGGCCGAGCCCCAGGCTCAGCGGACGCGGCAGCCGGGTGGAGGCCAGCACCCGCTGGACGCGCAGCCCGCGGCCGGTGCGCGGCGCGCCGCCGGCGGTGATGGCCTGCGCGGCCGACAGCCGGTGCGCCCGCAGGGCCGGTACGAGCGCCGCCAGCAGGACCAGTACGGGCATGCCGGCCAGGCAGGCCACGCTGATCCAGGGGGAGACCGGGCCCAGGCTCGCCAGGCCCGTCTCGACACCGGAGAAGGCGATCTTCAGGATGGGACCGGCCAGGGCATTGCCGAGCAGGGTGCCGAGCACGCAGCCGGCCGCGGCGGGCGCGGAGACCATCGCCAAGTAGACGGCGACGACCTGGTTCGGCGTGAAGCCGATGGCCTTGAGCACCCCGATGTGCCGGCCGCCGGAGACGACCGCGCCGCTGACCACGTTCGCGACGATGAGGGCGGAGACGAGCAGACCGAGGACGCCGAAGACGGCCATGAAGGGCAGGTAGGCGTCGGCCCTGGAGGAGAAGGCCTTCTTGAGGGTGAGGTGGTTCTGCGCGGCCAGGCGCGAGTCCGGGGGCAGCTCGGCGTTGGCCGCGGCGAGCGAGTCGCGCAGCTGCGCGCCCGTCGCCGAGTCGGCGAACCGGTAGAGCATCTGCCGGGACGCCGGGTGCAGAGCCGCCGCCTGCTCGGGCGTCACCCAGGCGGCCGCCGACTTGCTCATGCTGGTGGCGAACCCGACGACGGTGAGCTTCGGTTGGCCGGGCACCTCCAGGGTGGTGCCGAGCAGGTCCTCGTACGGAGTGCCGTCGACGGCCCAGTCGACGACGATCTCGCCGGGCGCCTGGACCCAGCGGCCCAACAGGACGTCGACGCGGTCCACCGGGGCCCCCGCCGGATCCGCGCGGCCGACCACGGTCAGCGGGCCGGGCGGCATCCAGAGCCAGTCCGTGGGCACGTCGACGACGGCCTGGTGGAACGGCCCGGCGGCGGCCGCCACGCCGGGGCGGGTCGCGGTCCGCGCGAGCTGGGCGTCGGAGACCTCGGCGGCGTCGTACGTGGCCACGGTGTGCGCGCCGCGTTGCGCGGAGTACGCCCGGTCGAAGGGGCCGGAGGCGGCGGCGAGGAGGCCGAGGGCGAGCAGGACGGTCGTGGTGGAGAGGAGGACGACGAGGCCGATGACGAACGTCTGGACCTTGCGGCGCGCGACGGCGGCGCGGGCGGCCCGCCACACGGCGCTCACGCGGAACGCTCCGGAGTGGCGACGGGTGTGGTGACGGTCGTGGTGCCGGTCGTCGTGGTGCTCGTGGTGCCGCTCGTCAGGGTGCTCGTGGTGCTGCTCGTCGTGCCGTTCTGGATGCCGCCCCGGGGCGTGGTGGGGGCTTCGGCCGCGGCGGCGGCGTGCGCGGCGTCGTCCAGGGCGCGTTCACCGGCGACGCGGCCGTCCGCCATCTCCACGAGGCGGCCGGCGCAGCGGGTGGCGAGGTGCGGGTCGTGGGTGACGATCAGCAGGGTCTGGCCTATCTGGTTGAGGTCGATCAGCAGGTCCATGACCTGCTCGCCCGAGCGGCTGTCGAGTGCGCCCGTGGGCTCGTCGGCCAGCAGCAGGGCCGGACGGTTCATCAGGGCGCGTGCCACGCCGACGCGTTGGCGCTCGCCGCCGCTGAGGGCGGACGGGTAGTTGTTGCGGCGGTCGGCGACGCCGAGCTCCTCGAGGAGTTCGAGGGCGCGGCGGCGGGCCTGGCGGGCCGGGGTGCCGGTGAGCTGGGCGGCCAGCGCGACGTTGTCGAGTGCGGGCAGGTCGTCGATGAGGTTGAAGAACTGGAAGATCATGCCGACGTCGCGGCGCCGGTACAGCGCCAGTCCGGTCTCGTTCAGCTTCCCGAGGTCCTGGCCGTGCACTTCGACCGTGCCGGCGGTCGGGCGGTCCAGGCCGGCCACCATGTTGAGGAGCGTGGACTTGCCGCAGCCGGAAGGTCCCATCACGGCCACCGCCTCGCCCTTGCGGATCTGCAGGCAGAGTCCGTCGAGCGCCTTCGCGTCGCCGTACTCCTTGTGGACGCGGTCCAGGCGGACAATGGCCTGACCTGCGGTGTCGTGATGATTCGTCATGGCATGAACATAGGAGGCGGCCGGATGGCGCCGCGTCACCCCCGGGATGTAAAAGGGCGGTTGGGTCATCCTGGGGATGTACGCGGGCAGAACCGGGGGAGGGATGCGGACTACGCGGGGGAGCTGAGAAGCTTGCGGTGTCGGTGATCTTGGACGGCGCGGGTCCCGGGCGGGAGGGAGGGGAGCGGCTTCGCGTCGGATGCCGTGCCCTCGTTGTCGGGGGCGGTTTCGGCCGGCTGTCGCGCTCCCTTCCTGGGCTTCGCGCCGGTGGCCGCCTGCGCCGCCCCGTACTCGGTGGTCCAGGCGCGGAGGTCCTCGGACCGTCCGGCGATGTGGGCGGCGATACGGGAGCCGGCGTCGGCGGGAGCGAAGAGGAGCACCTTGGTCAGGTTGGCGACGGTCTTCTTGGCGGGGTCGCCGAACTTCAGCCCCGTCGCCTCGATGACGGCGCGGGCGGTCCGGACCGCCTCCTCCCGGTCCCAGCCGTGCTCGGCGGCCAACGCGCGGGCCGTGATCAGAGCCCACTCGCGGGTACGGATGCCCGTACTGCGGCCGGCCAGTGCGCCGACGCCCGCGTTGGCGCGGTCCCGGGCGTGGACCCGCTCGGCGCGGCGGCGGGCCTGGCTCGTGATCATGTGGCGCTCGGCGCCGCCGTAGACGATCGACTTGGGCGAGCCGTTCTCGTCGCGCACGGGGAGCACGGCGACGAGGGTCTCCAGGAGGTGGAGGGAGAGGAACGGGCTGCCGGTGAAGGAGCCGGCGTCGGTATCGGTATCGGCGTCGGCGTCGGCGTTGCTGGTCATGTGGTGGTGCCCTTCGGGATGGTCTGGATCGGCTGGCTGGCGTCGCTCGTGTCGCGCGTGTCGCTCGGCTTCGGGGTGCGGGCCGCGTGCCGCGTCGCGGGCGCGTGGAAGTCCACGGCCCAGTGGTAGGAGATCCGCGCCTTGCGGTCGTGCCACCGGGTGAGGTCGTCGGCGAGCTGCGCCCACGAGGGCGGCGGCTGGTCGCAGGCCCGCAACCGGGCCACCGCGTGCTGGAGGTGGCGCCACGGGATCCGGCGGCTCGGGACGATCCGGTCGACCAGCCGGGCCGCGCCCGGGTCGTCGGGGCCGCGTCCGACGCCGCCGCCGATCCGGCGGGCGGCGTCGCCGAGGCTGCCGAACCCGTAAGCGGGCTTCGACCTGCCCTGGTGGTAGATCGCGAACAGGAAGGCCACCTGCTCGTACACCTCGCGCTGCTCGGGGTGGAACCAGCCGGCCCGGATGTGGGCGTTCGTCCGTACGCGCGGCCGCCGCAGATCGGCGAGTTGCCCGTACTCCCGGTTGCGCACGAGGGTGGCGAGCCAGGCCGTGAGCCGCTCGCCGGGGGCCTTGTCCTGCTGCTCCTGCCATGCCCGGTCGGGCTCGGCGGCTCCCGTCTCGGTGCTCATGCCGTGTTCCCTCGCAGTTCGGCCGGGGCCTCGGGGCGGGCCAGTTCGTCGTCGAAGCGCCGTAGGGCAGCCGCGTGGGCCTGGGCTCCGCGAGAGTTCCTCGGCAGGGAGTCGAGGCATTCGGTGAGGAACCTGCGGGCGGCGCCGGAGAGGGTGGAGGCGTACTCGCGGAGGGACTCGGGGACGTCCTCGCCGGCGGCGGTGTCGTCCAGCAGGAGGTTGAACGGCTCCTCCGCCGCGGCCCAGTGCTTGGCCCTGACGTCGAACCGGGCGATCTGGCCGGCCTTGTCGGCCGGCTTGGGGTTCGGGTAGGCGATCCCCCAGGCCGCGTACGCCGCCCTCCCCAGGCTCGTCGCGATGTGCTCGGCGATCAGCGAGCCGCGCTCCGAGGCCCGGTGCAGCCTCGCCCCCAGACCGGGGGCGAAGGGGAAGACCCCGGACACCCACGTGACGGCCGTGGTCTGCTTGGCGACGAGCCCCACCGCCCACAGGCTGATCGCGCGCGCGGGCGGACGGCCGGGGAACGGCGGGGAGTCGGGTCCGGGGAAGAGCGCGAGGCGTCCGTACAGGTCCATGCCCTTGTTCACGAAGCCGGGCAGGCCGGCCCTCGCGACGGCGGCGTACAGCGCGTGGGCGTCGCGCCACACCGCGCGGGACGCCGATGCCCACAGCGGCTTCTTCGTACCGACCGAGGTGAGGGCGTACACGGCGTCCTGGAGGTGCAGGGACGGCTGGAGGTCGAGCAGCTCGCCCGCGGCCATCAGCACCCGGTCGACGCAGTCGCCCTGGGGCGTCGGGCGCATCAGGACGGACCGGCCGAGGTAGCTGTGGAGGTCCGCGGGACCGCTCACCGGGCGGCCGTCCGGCTTGGTCCGGAAGCCCCGGCGTTGCTGCGTGCCCGTCGTCCAGGACCGGTTGAACTCGCCGGGGAGGCCGGCCGTCGGCACCAGGTTGAGGCGGAGGGTCTCGCCGAGGGTGGCGCCGAGGGCGACGACCCGGATGCGGCTGCTGAGGCGGCCGGCGGCGAGGTTGGTGAGGGTCGGCCCGAGCGTCTCCTTGCCGGAGATCCGGGCGCGTCCGGGGACTCCGTACACGTGCTGCGAGAGCATCGCGCGGAACGCCTCGGCCACGGGCAGCGGCGCCGGGTGTTCGAGGTGGTGGTGGTCGAAGAACTGGTTGTAGTCGCCCGCGTGCTCGATGACCAGCTGGGCGGGCCCGGCCCCGCGCTGGTCGAGGAAGGGCGCGAGGAGGGAGTTCTGGCCGAGCGGCTCGGTGGGGTGGAAGAGGTCCCAGGCCTCCCCGTCGGGGCGGTTCGCGAGCCAGACGGCGGCCTGGCCGAGCGGGTGCTTCTCCTCCACCCAATCGCGCCATTGGGCGGGGGTGGCCGGGTGGGTCTTCGACGCGTAGCAGAGGGCCAGCAGGTATTCGAGGAGAGCGACGGTCTCGCCGGGCGTGGCCCCGGTCAAGGACAGCAGGTCGTCGGCCTGTTCGAGGAGGCCGACGAGGCTCAGCTCGACCCGCTCGCCCTTCAGTGTCAGTGCCTCGGCGCATGCTTGCCACCGGGGGTCCCACTGGGGGCGTATCACCCCGCGGGGAGGGGTGCGTAATTCAGCCAAGGTGCATCGTTCGCTCTCTGCTCATAACCATTCCTTGCTGGAATGAGGCAGGAACGTAGCACGCGGGCAGGGAGGGACACGACGGGTTTCGGGAACATCAACTCCCTTGCGTGCGCCTGGTGTTGGCTCGCGGGGAGGTGGGTCGTCGGCGTCCCCGCGTGTGCGGGGAGGAGCATGCGCTCTGCTCGTAACCAGGTTCATCCCCGCAGGTGCGGGGCGGCGTACCGGCGCCGAGGGTAGCCGCCCTTCGAACGGGAACACCAGGGCACGTCAAGCACTGCCCGCCCGTAGGACCGGGCTCAGCGCGGTCCGCGCCGCCGCATGAGGATGGTCAGCGTCGCCCGGGCATCGCGGCGGCGCTCCGGGCTGCGGGAGAGGACCGAGGACGCGGCGACCGTGACCACGGCGGCGGTGTAGGCGAGGCCGGTGACGGCGGTCAGCACGGCGGCGTCGTGGAGTACGGACGGCAGGACGGACAGCATGGCGGATCCCCTCGGACGGTGTCCGGCGGTCTCTCCCGCCGGACTGCGGTGCCACAGGTATGCATCAGCCGGGGGGCTTCCGGCGATGTCCGGACGGTCGGCGGGACGGTAAGCGGCCTGGTGAACCGGGGTGCGGCGGTGTTTCCGGTGAAGTGCTCTGCAGAAGACGGAGAGCGGAGGAGGTGGAGGGGATCGGCGTGCAGGCGTTCACGCGGGAGCTCGCGCGGCTGTACGAGGCCGCGGGCGGGGGGTCGGAGCTGGTCCTCAAGAACCTCGTGAGCCTGGGCGCGGAGCACGGCTTCACGGTGGCGGACTCCAGCATCAGCGGCTGGATGAAGGGCCCGACGGTTCCCACTCGGGAACCCCACGCGCGCTACGTACTGCGGTGCTTGATCCCCTTCCTGGACGAGCGTGCCGCCGCCCGGCACTCTCCGACCCACGAGAAGATCAGCGCCGCCGGATGGAGCTCGCTGCTGCGCGCCGCGCAGCGGACCCGCAAGAGCGGGCAGGGCGGCACTGGCCCGCGTATCGACGCCACCTCGCCCGGCCGTCTCCACTCCCACCCCGAGGAGGTCGAACAGACCATCCTCCCGAGGGACTTCGTCGGCCGCGAGGAGGAGCTGGACGAGCTCTCGGCCTACGCGACCGCCCCGGCCGGCCAGGGCTCCGACTACGCGTGGTGGCAGGCCGACGCGTGGGCGGGGAAGTCCGCCCTGCTCGCCTGGTTCGTGCTGCGCTGCCTCCCGGCCGGGGTCGACGTCGTCAGCCACTTCATCGCCGAGCGGCTCGGGACCAACCACCGCGAGGACTTCCTCCGGTCGGTGACGGACCAACTCGCCGCCCTCACCGGGAAGAAACTCGCGGCCGCGGGCCCCCGGCGCCCGGAGCAGTTGCACCGGCTCTACGAGGAGGCGGCGCGGGCCGGCGCCGCCCGTCACCGGACCCTGATGCTGGTCGTGGACGGCCTGGACGAGGACGCCGAGGCCGGTCCGGGCCGCCGCAGCATCGCCGCGCTGCTGCCCAAGCGGCCGCCGCCCGGGATGCGGGTCCTCGTGTCCGGGCGGCCGAACCCGTCCGTCCCCGAGGACGTCCCCGCGGACCACCCCCTGCGCGATCCCTCGGCCGTCCGCCGCCTCGCCGCGTCACCCGCCGCCCGGGTCATCCGGGACATGGCCATGCTCGATCTGCACGCCCTCCTCGACGAACCCGCCGTCGGCTGCTCCCTCCTCGGCCTGCTCACCGTGGCCCGGGGTGCGCTCAGCGGCAGGGACATGGCCGAGCTGGCCGGGATTCGCCCGTACGACGTGGACAGGAAGCGCCCGAGCGTGGCGGGGATTCGGTTCGCGTCGATCTGGACGACATTGAGCCGGGCGGCCTCCTCGGAGGCGCCCGCGGATAGGAACGGGGGCCGCTGGCGGCACGGGCCGCACCAGCGGGCGGTGAGATCCGGGTCGTACACAGCGTGGATCGTCGGCAGCGTAGGATGGTTATAAGAGCCAGCCCCCCGGACGACCCGGACGACCCCGGCCCCGCCGGGCGCTCGGCCGCGGCCCTGACCCGGTTGGCCCGGGAGTCCTCCGGCTCCAGCGGGATCGGCGACCCGCGCAGCGGCTCGTCGGCCGTGCGCGGCAGGGTGAGGCGGAACTGCGAGCCGCCGCCCGGCTCGCCCCACGCCTGGAGCCAGCCGCCGTGCAGCCGGGCGTCCTCGACGGCGATGGACAGGCCGAGGCCGGTACCGCCCGTCGTGCGTGCCCGCGCCGGGTCGGCCCGCCAGAAGCGGTTGAAGACGCGGGTGGCCTCGCCGGGCTTGAGCCCGACCCCGTAGTCCCGTACGGCCACGGCGACGGCCCCGCCCGCCGAGGCGAGCCGGACCACCACGTCGCGGCCCTCCCCGTGCTCCACGGCGTTGACGACGAGGTTGCGCAGCACCCTCTCCACCCGCCGGGCGTCGGCTTCGGCTATCACCGGCTGGGTGTCCCCGAGGACGCGGATCCGGGTGTTCTTGTGCTCGGCGAGCGGTTCGGCGGCGTCGATGACGCGGTGCACGACGTCGCGCAGGTCGATCGGCTCCGCCTCCAGCGCGGCCGCGCCCGCGTCGAACCGGCTGATCTCCAGCAGGTCGGCGAGGAGCGACTCGAAGCGGTCGAGCTGGCCGGCGAGCAGTTCCGCGGAGCGCGCGGTGATCGGGTCGAAGTCGGCGCGGGCGTCGTGGATGACGTCCGCGGCCATGCGCACCGTCGTGAGCGGGGTGCGCAGCTCGTGGGAGACGTCCGAGACGAAGCGGCGCTGCAGCCGGGAGAGGTCCTCCAGCTGCTGGATCTTGCTCTGGAGGTTCTGGGCCATCTTGTTGAACGCTTCGCCCAAGCGGGCGATGTCGTCCTCGCCGGTGACCTTCATCCGCTCCTGGAGCCGCCCGGCGGAGAGCCGCTCGGCGATCCCGGCGGCCATCCGCACGGGGGTGACGACCTGGCGCACGACGAGCCAGGCGATCCCGCCGAGCAGGACGACGACGAAGAGCCCGGCCGTGGCGATGGTGACCTTGACCAGGTTGAGGGACTCCTCCTCCTGGGTCAGCGGGAAGAGGTAGTACAGGTCGTACGGGTCGCCGTTGATGTCGGTGAGCCGCTTGCCCACGACGAGCGCGGGCTCGGGCGACTTGGCCTCCGCCCCGGCGGTGTAGCGGACCAGCGAGAACGTCTTGAAGGCTCCGGTGGCGTGGTTCACGGCCCGGCGCAGCTCCAGCGGGACGCTGGCGGTCGGGTCCACGTTCCCCGAGGCCCGGGCCCCCCGGACGCCGAGCGCACCGCGCCCGGGTGGCTGTTCTTCGCCGGTGCCGGTGCCGGCGCCCAGCGCGGCGACCTCGAAGGCGCTCTGCCCGCCACTGGAGAGCTGCTTGACCAGCGAGTTCATCCACGTGCTGGCGTCGCGTCCGACCTTGTTGTCGGAGGCGTCCACCCCGTCCGCCGTGTAGGGGGTGTTGGCCTTCTCCTGTGCGACCGCGAACCCTCCCGCGGCCTGGCTCTGCGCGGCCTCCTCCTTGGCCTCGAGGAGTCCTCTGCTCACCTGCGCGATGACCACGAACCCGAGGGCCAGGACCACCGCGAGTGAGATCAGCAGGGTCGCGGCGACCACGCGGAGCTGGATGTTGCGCCGCCAGAGCCGGACAGCCGGAAGCAGCGGCCGGCGTACGAGGCGTACGCACAGCCGCAGCACGGGGCCGCCGGGTGCTCCGTCCGCTACGCCCCGCAGAGCCCCCCAGCGGGAGCCTCCACGGGGCATGCCGGACTGCATGTCAGCTGGGTCCGGCCTTGTAGCCGACACCGCGCACCGTCACGACGATCTCGGGGCGCTCCGGATCCTTCTCGACCTTGGAGCGCAGACGCTGGACGTGCACGTTGACCAGGCGGGTGTCGGCCGCGTGGCGGTAGCCCCAGACCTGCTCGAGGAGCACCTCGCGGGTGAAGACCTGCCAGGGCTTGCGGGCCAGCGCGACCAGCAGGTCGAACTCCAGCGGGGTCAGCGCGATGGAGGCGCCCTCCCGCTTGACGGAGTGCCCGGCCACGTCGATGACCAGGTCACCGATGGCCAGCTGCTCGGGAGCCGGCTCTTCCGAACGGCGCAGGCGGGCGCGGATGCGCGCCACCAGCTCCTTCGGCTTGAACGGCTTGACGATGTAGTCGTCGGCCCCGGACTCCAGGCCCACGACGACGTCCACGGTGTCGCTCTTGGCGGTGAGCATCACGATCGGCACACCGGACTCGGCGCGGATCAGCCTGCACACCTCTATGCCGTCCCGTCCGGGCAGCATGAGGTCGAGCAGCACGAGATCCGGCTTCGCCTCCCGGAAGGCAGCCAGTGCCTTGTCACCGTCCGCTACGAACGACGGCTCAAAACCTTCTCCACGCAGCACAATGCCGAGCATCTCGGCCAGCGCGGTGTCGTCGTCGACGACAAGGACGCGTCCCTTCATGGTTGACATCATCCCATTAGCTAATCGTTACCTGGCGGTGAGCTGTCCCACAGCCGCGGGGGCTGGAAATCGTCCCTCGGACCTGCGTGGAGATCAGGGCGCCCAGTGTGCCCCGGATCCACCCGACAAATGAAGGCGCGAACGCCCCGGGATCCCGAGGACGGCTGGTCCGTTTGAGGTTGTCACATGGCACGATGGCAGCCGGACCAAGCGCCCGCACCCCGCAGTGCACGTGAAGGAGCGACGATGAACGACTCTCCGGGCTGGGCTACGCCCGGATCCTCCCCGTCCGACGGTGAGGGCTCCCACGGTACGCAGCCGCCCGCGACCGGCTCCGGCGACCCGAAGTGGTCCGCCGAGCAGCCGCCGCCCGGCCAGTGGTCGAGCCCGACCCCGGGCCAGTCCCAGCCCGGCCCGCAGCAGCCGCCCGCGGCCCCGCAGCCGGACACGGGCTGGGGCTCGCAGGGAGGCGGCTACCCGCCCCAGAACCCCGGCGCGCCAAAGTCCCCGTACGGCGGCGGCCCCGGCGGCTGGGGCAACCACGCCCCGGCGGTCAAGCCCGGCGTGATCCCCCTGCGCCCCCTGGGCCTGGGCGAGATCCTCGACGGCGCGGTCGCCACCATGCGCAAGCACTGGCGCTCGGTGCTCCCGATCACCCTGGCCGTGGCGGTCGTCGTCCAGCTGGCCAGCCTGCTCGCGCAGAAGTTCGTGTTCGGCGACATCGTCATCGACTCCTCGGACAGCGAGCCCCTCGACGAACAGATCAACGCCATCGGAGCCTCCGTGGGCCTGCTCGCGGCGGAGATGTTCATCCAGCTCGTCGGCGCCGTCGTGGCCACCGCGATGCTCACCATGATCTTCAGCCGCGCCGTGCTCGGCCACACCTCCTCGATCGGCACCGCCTGGCGCGAGTCCCGCTCGCAGCTGCTGCGGCTGACCGGCCTCACCCTGCTGCTGAGCGTCGGCGCGCTGCTCCTGGTCGGCGTCCTGGTCCTGCCCGGCGCACTCGCCGGCAGCATCGGCTTCGCCCTCCTCGGCGGCGTCGTCGGCCTCGGGCTGCTCGCGTGGCTGTGGATCCGCTACTCGCTGGCCTCGCCCGCGCTGATGCTGGAGAAGGCGCCGGTCCTCAAGTCGCTCAGCCGGTCCTCGAAGCTGGTCAAGGGCTCCTGGTGGCGCATCTTCGGCATCACCGCCCTGACCAACCTGATCACGGGCTTCATCTCCGCGGTCATCGTCTTCCCGCTGACCATGGTCGGCATGCTGCTGTTCGGCGGCGGCCTCGACGCCATGACCGACTCCAACGCGCCCACCGGCTGGGGCTTCCTGATCGTCGCCGGCATCGGCGGAGTCATCGGGCTGACCATCACGATGCCGATGCAGGCCGGCGTCAACGTCCTGCTCTACGTCGACCAGCGCATCCGCCGCGAGGCCCTCGACCTGGAACTCGCACGGGCCGCCGGCATCGAGAACTACGGCACCACCACGCCGCCGGCCGGAGGCTGACGCGGGGATGAGGAGCACGGGGGGCCTGCTCACACTGACGGCATCGGACACACCACCGGTCGACATCGGCCGTGACGCCGCCCGCGAGGCGGCGCAGCGGGAGCTGTCCAAGCCGGTGTACCACCAGAACGACCCGGGGCTGCTCCAGCGCGCGCTGGACCGCTTCTGGGAATGGGTCGGGGACCTCTTCGACCACGCTTCCAGCGCCACTCCCGGCGGGACCCTGGGCCTGGTGGCCATCGCCGTGTTCGCCGCCCTCGCCATCGCCGCGCTGTGGTGGCGGCTCGGCGCCCCGACCCGGACCGCCGGCCCCGCGGGCGCCCTCTTCGACGACGGCGTCCGCAGCGCCGCGGACCACCGCACGGCCGCCGACGCGCTGGCCGCGGCGGGCCGCTGGAGCGAGGCCGTACAGGAACGCATGCGCGCCGTCGTCCGCTCCCTGGAGGAGCGCACCCTCCTCGACCCCCGCCCGGGCCGCACCGCGGACGAGGCGGCGGCCGAGGCCGCCGTCTCCCTGCCGTCCCACGCCGGAGCCCTGCGCGCCGCCGCCCGCACCTTCGACGACATCACGTACGGCGCCCGCCCGGCCGACGAGGCCATGTACGCCTCCCTCCGCGACCTGGACCACGCCCTGACCCGCACCAAGCCGCTCCTGACGGGCGCCACCCCGTGACCCCGCCCGACCCGGGCACCCCCCCCGCCCCCCCCCCCCCCCCCCCCGCCCCCCCCCCCCCCCCCCCCGCCCCGCCCCCCCCCCCCCCCCCCCGCCCGGCCCCGCCCCGGCCCCGGGCACCCTGTCACTCCCGCGCCCCCGACCCGGTCAAAGGGCGGGATCAAGCGGCCGGGGGTCCGCTGGTCCCGCCTTTTGGCGTGCCCGGCCGGGCACCGGCGCTCCGGCCGTCTCCACTGTTCCCGCGCTCCCCTGTTCTCGTGCTCCCGTGCTCCCGTGTTCCCGTGTTCCCGGGGCGTCCGCTACCGCACGGCCGCGGCGGCCCGGTGGCGGCCGGCGGCCGCGGCGGCGAGCCGCCCGAGGGCCTCGTCCCGGGCGCAGGCGTGCGCGCCCAGCGCGGTGTGGCGGGCCACGATGCCCCGCTCGGCGCGCATCAGCCGCCATCCGCGCCGGAGCAGGAAGAGCGCCGACTTGCGGCCCTCACGCAGGTCACGGGCGAGGCGGCGGCGGAAGGTGGTGCTCGGCCGCCCGCGCAGGCAGATCGCGTCCGCCAGCAGGCCCAGCTCCTGGCACCGCGCCACGACGTCCGCCGCGAAGATCCCCTCGGCTATGAACAGCGGCGTGCGGGAGATGTCCAGCGCCTCCGTCCCGGTCCGCGAGGACGTGGCGATGTCGTAGACGGGGACGTCCGTCCGGCCCGCCGCGCACAGCTGTGCGATCGCGGCCACGGCGGCCTCGGCGTCCCAGGACAGCGGGGAGTCCCAGTCGATGTCGGCACTGCCCTCGACCAGCGGGAGCGAGGGGTCGTCGCCGTCCTTGTAGAAGTCGTCAAGGCGCAGCACGGGCAGCCCTGAACGGGCCGCCAGCGAAGACTTGCCGGACCCCGAGGGTCCGGTCAGCAGCACGACACGCGTAGGCAAAGGAGAGGAACAGCTCACGGAACACAAGTTTGACTCCTCCCCCTCCCAAAGACAATTCCCCAGGGATCTCCTCGAACGGGTGACGGCGCCCAGGTCGAGATACCGGTGAGCCACCACCCATCGCTACGCTGCGTGCGCACGCGACCACCACCACAGGCGGGAATCCATGGCACGTCACGCAGCCCCCAAAGCCCCCCATCCCACGGCGCTGCGCACCGCGGGCCTGACCCTCTCGATGGCCGGCGCCGCCCTCGCGATGGCCGCCGGCGGCGCCCAGGCCGGTGAGCTGTCGGTCCCGGCGGCCCTGGCCGGGGTGGCCGATCCGATCTCGAACCTCAAGGTGAACCCGCTGGCCAACACCGGTGTGGACCCGCTGAACAACGGCGTCGCCACGAAGGTGGCGGACTTCCCGTCGGTCGGTACGAGCATGGTGACGGGCAGCCTGACCCGCGGCTCGTCGATCGGCGAGCTGCCCACCGCGGCGGCGTCCTCGCTGCTCGGTCCGCTGCTGCCGGGCGCCGTGAAGTAGCCCCGCGACCCTGTGGCCCCGCGGCCGATCAGCCGATCAACCCCGCAGGGCGCGAAGAGGCCCCGACAGCGCGGGGGACACTGCCGGGGCCGGTCTTCGGGAGGGGGGAGGGTCCTCTAGTACGAGGATCCGCCCGCGCCCAGCGACCCGGTCGGGTGCCAGACGGTCTTGGTCTCCAGGAAGGCCGTCATGCGCGCCGTGCCCGGGTCGGCGCTCCAGTCGTCCACAGGCTGTGGACGCAGGACGCGCTTGAGGTTGTCCGCCGCCGCGATCTCCAGCTCCTTGGCCAGCGCCGCGTCGGCGCCCGCCAGGTCGATCGCGTTGACGTCCTGGTGGGACGCCAGGTGCGGGCCCATCTCGGCGGCCTTGCCGGACAGGATGTTGACCACGCCGCCCGGCAGGTCGGAGGTGGCCAGCACCTCGCCCAGCGAGAGGGCGGGGAGCGGGGCCTTCTCGGAGGTGATCACGACGGCCGTGTTGCCCGTCGCGATGACCGGGGCGATCACCGAGACCAGGCCCAGGAAGGACGAGTCCTGCGGGGCGACGACCGTGACCACACCGGTCGGCTCCGGGGTGGAGAGGTTGAAGAACGGGCCCGCGACCGGGTTGGCCCCGCCCACGATCTGGCTGATCTTGTCGGTCCAGCCCGCGTACCAGACCCAGCGGTCGATGGCCGCGTCGACGACGGCGGCCGCCTTCGTCTTGGACAGGCCCTCGGCCTCGCCGACCTCGCGGACGAACTGCTCGCGGCGGCCCTCCAGCATCTCGGCGACGCGGTAGAGGATCTGGCCTCGGTTGTACGCGGTCGCGCCCGACCAGCCGCCGAAGGCCTTGCGCGCCGCGACGACCGCGTCACGGGCGTCCTTGCGGGAGGACAGGGGTGCGTTGGCCAGCCACGTGCCCTTCGAGTCCGTCACTTCGTACACCCGGCCGCTCTCGGAGCGGGGGAACTTGCCCCCGACGTACAGCTTGTAGGTCTTGAAGACGCTCAGACGCCCGGCGGCGGAGCCGCCCTTTTCGACACTTCGCTCAGACATCGAGGTAGCCCTCCAGGCCGTGACGGCCGCCTTCGCGCCCGAAGCCCGACTCCTTGTAGCCGCCGAAGGGCGAGGTCGGGTCGAACTTGTTGAACGTGTTGGCCCAGACGACACCGGCGCGGAGCTTGTTCGCGACCGCGAGGATGCGCGAGCCCTTCTCCGTCCAGATGCCGGCGGACAGGCCGTACTGGCTGTTGTTGGCCTTCGCGACGGCCTCGTCGGGCGTGCGGAAGGTCAGCACGGACAGCACCGGGCCGAAGATCTCGTCGCGGGCGACGGTGTGCGCCTGGGTGACGTTCGTGAAGAGCGTCGGGGCGAACCAGTAGCCGGAGGACGGCAGGTCGCACGGCGCGGTCCAGCGCTCGGCGCCCTCGGCCTCGCCGGTCGCCGCGAGCGCGGTGATCCGGGCCAGCTGCTCGGCGGAGTTGATCGCGCCGATGTCGGTGTTCTTGTCGAGCGGGTCGCCGAGGCGCAGCGTGGACAGGCGGCGCTTGAGCGAGCCGATCAGCTCGTCGTGGACCGACTCCTGGACCAGGAGCCGCGAGCCCGCGCAGCAGACCTGGCCCTGGTTGAAGAAGATGCCGCTGACGATGCCCTCGACGGCCTGGTCGAGGGGGGCGTCGTCGAAGACGATGTTGGCGCCCTTGCCGCCCAGCTCCAGGGTGACCTTCTTGTCGGTGCCGGCGACCTGGCGCGCGATGGCCTTGCCGACGGCGGTGGAGCCGGTGAAGGCGACCTTGTTCACGTCGGGGTGCTCGACGAGGGCGGCGCCCGCGTCGCCGTACCCGGTGAGGATGTTGACGACACCCTTGGGCAGGCCCGCCTGGCGGCAGATGTCCGCGAAGAAGAGCGCGGAGAGCGGGGTCGTCTCGGCCGGCTTCAGCACGACCGTGTTGCCGGTGGCGAGCGCCGGGGCGATCTTCCACGCGAGCATCATCAGCGGGAAGTTCCACGGGATGACCTGGGCGGCCACGCCGAGGGGGCGCGGGTTCGCCCCGTAGCCCGCGTGGTCGAGCTTGTCGGCCCAGCCCGCGTAGTAGAAGAAGTGCGCGGCGACGAGCGGCAGGTCCGCGTCGCGGGTCTCCCGGATCGGCTTGCCGTTGTCGAGGGTCTCCAGGACGGCCAGCTCGCGGCTGCGCTCCTGGATGATCCGGGCGATGCGGAAGAGGTACTTGGCGCGCTCGGAGCCGGGCAGCGCGGACCACTTCTCGAAGGCCTTGCGGGCGGCCTTGACGGCCCGGTCCACGTCGGCGGCGCCGGCCTGGGCGATCTCGGCGAGGACCTCCTCGGAGGCCGGGGAGACGGTCTTGAAGACCTTGCCGTCCGCCGCCTCGGTGAACTCGCCGTCGATGAACAGCCCGTAGGAGGGGGCGATGTCCACGACGGAACGCGACTCCAGCGCGGGCGCGTACTCGAACACAGATGACTGCTTCATGTCCATGGTGATCAGTCCACCGTCACGTAGTCGGGACCGGAGTAACGGCCGGTGCTCAGCTTCTGTCGCTGCATCAGCAGGTCGTTGAGCAGGCTGGAGGCGCCGAAGCGGAACCAGTGGTTGCTCAGCCAGTCCGCGCCCGCGGTCTCGTTGACCAGGACCAGGAACTTGATCGCGTCCTTGGTCGTGCGGATGCCGCCGGCCGGCTTCACGCCGATCTGGATTCCAGTCTGCGCCTTGAAGTCGCGGACGGCTTCGAGCATGAGGAGCGTGTTCGCGGGGGTCGCGTTGACGCCGACCTTGCCGGTGGACGTCTTGATGAAGTCGGCCCCGGCCATCATGCCGATCCAGGAGGCGCGGCGGATGTTGTCGTACGTGGACAGCTCGCCGGTCTCGAAGATCACCTTGAGGCGGGCCGCGCTGCCGTCGGGGCGGACGCAGGCCTCCTTGACCGAGCGGATCAGCTCGTAGGTGTCGAGGTAGCGGCCGGCGAGGAAGGCGCCACGGTCGATGACCATGTCGATCTCGTCGGCGCCGGCGGCCACGGCGTCGGCCGTGTCGGCGAGCTTGACGGGCAGGGCCGCGCGGCCGGCCGGGAAGGCGGTGGCGACGGAGGCGACCTTGACGTCGGCGCCGTGCAGGGCGGCCTTCGCGGTGGCCACCATGTCCGGGTACACGCAGACGGCGGCCGTCATGGGCGTGGTGCGGTCGGTCGGATCGGGGTGCACGGCCTTGGCGGAGAGCGCCCGGACCTTGCCCGGGGTATCCGCGCCTTCCAGCGTCGTCAGGTCGATCATCGAGATGGCGAGGTCGATGGCGTACGCCTTGGCCGTCGTCTTGATCGAGCGGGTGCCGAGGGAGGCCGCGCGGGCCTCCAGGCCGACAGTGTCGACGCCGGGCAGCCCGTGCAGGAAGCGGCGCAGCGCACTGTCGGACGTCGTCACGTCAGCGAATGCGGTGAGGGTGGTGGGCATGGTCACCACATGAGCATATCTACGCGCGTAGCGGCCTGTCACCCCCCCCTACCCGAATCCACCGAAATCACAGGGGGGCGGAGGGGCCGCTACGCGCGTAGATATGCTCCCCCCCGCACCGGGCGCACCGGGCAGCGCCCCGTCGACTCCGTCGGCCCCCGCGCCGGCGGCGACGGCCAGGACCCTGCAGCCCGGGTCGCCCCCCGTGTCGGTGGCACCGGGCGGGTCGGTGCCGACCCCGTCGACCCCGGCCGCGCCCGCTCACAACCAGGCCCTTCCGGGCGGGCCCCTGCCGCCCCCCGCACCGGGCGCACCGGGCAGCGCCCCGTCGACTCCGTCGGCCCCCGCGCCGGCGGCGACGGCCAGGACCCTGCAGCCCGGGTCGCCCCCCGCGTCGGTGACACCGGGCGGGTCGGCGCCAACCACGTCGACCCCCGCAGGGGGTACGGCCCCCGACTCTCCGCCGGCCCGGCCGACTCCTGCGTCGGCTGCGCCGATCGGGCCTCTCCTCTTCCTGTCGCCGTCCGCCGGGTCCCCCGGTGGAGGGCCGATGTCACCGGACCTTGCCCTGGCCGGCGGGCCGCTGCCGTCGGACGCCGGCGGGCCTGACGGTCCGGTGCCGACGCTGCCGACTACCGTGCCGGCCGTGCCAGGCGTGCCGGGCGGGGCTTCGCCCACGGCGGCGGCTTTCGCGCCGGCCGTTCCTGGCGGACCGTTCCTCCCAGGCTCCGGAGGCGCCGCGACGCCTGGCCTTCTGTCGATCTGGCCGGACTCCGCCGTGCCGCTGTCGGCCCCCGCGTCGGGCGTCCCGTGGGCGGAGCGTGCCGGGGTGCCCGAGTCGGCGGTCCTCTCGGGCGTCCCCGCCGACTCCCGGGTGCTGTCCGCTTCCGAGACGGCCGCACCGACTCCGACGGCCCCCACCGGGCCGCAGCCGGCCGCGACCCGTTCTCACGAGCTGCCCCCGACGGCCTCCGCCGGTCCGCTCCGCTCACCGTCCGGCTCCGGTTTCGGCGCCCGGGCCGCAGCGGACGCCGAGCCCGTGTCGGCCACCGCCCAGAGCACCACACCGGTCGCCTGGACCGTGCCCGGGCTCGTTTCGCCCACCACGGCCGATGCCGATGCCCAGTCAGCATCCGCCCCGGGCCCGGCCCCGGCCCCGGCCCCGGCCGTGCCGGTCCCGAACGCCGCCGCTCCAGCGGATCCGGGCCTCGGAGCCGCGCCCGCCGCGACGGGCGGTCCGGCGGGCGCGGCCCCCTCCAACGCTCCATCCAGCGGGGTGGGTTCGGCCACCCCGCGACCGGCCGCCGCCGTCCTCCGGGATGTCCAGGCCGTCCAGGCACCGACCGCCCCGGCCACTCCGACCTTCGGGTCCGGCTCCGGTGTGCCCAACCCTGAGCCCGAGCCCGTGCCCGCGCCGGAGCCCCGTCTCTCGCCGCCCGCAGCAGCGACGACCACCGCGCCGCCGTCGGCCTCCGGGGTGCCGGACCGGTCCGTGCCGCCGACCCCCGCGGGGACCCGGCCGTCGCCGGTCTCGCCGACCTCGGCCCCCGGGGTACCGGCTCGGCCCCTCCCGGACCCGGTGTCGTCCCGTCCCGCCCCGCCTGCCATCGCCGAGGCGGCCTCCGCGTCCGGCTCGCCAGGGCCTGAGCTCTCCCCGCCGGCCGGTCCCTGTCCCTCGGCCCCGGGCGCGGCCGGCCCGGCCGCGCCCACCGCGGGGCGACCGGACGGGCTGTCCCCGACAGGCCGGGTCGGGGCCCAACCGGAGCGGCCCGAGCGGCCCGAGCAGGCGGCCGCGCCAGAGGGGACGGGGACACCGCTGGCTGCGGCCCCCGGCTCCCTCAGGGTGTCCGCGGCGGCCGAGGACACGGCGGGTGAGCGCCACCGAGAGCCGTCCCCGCCGGAGCAGGTCACCGCGTCCCCGGGACCCGCCGGGCACACGGACGCCCTCGCGGAGCCCGAGGACCGGTCCGCGCCGTCCGCCGAGGCCCTGCCCGGCAGGCCCGGCGCGGGCATGCCATGGGCGCCGGCCGGGCCCAGGCCCGGCGGGGACTGCGGCACCGTGCCGCGACAGAAGGACGGCACGGTCAGGCCCCGTGTGGGCGCGGCCGACCCGCGGGACCACCCCGGGCCCGCGGTCGCCGCCGAGGCCGCGACGGTCGAAGGCCTGCTGCGGTGCTGGGTCCGCGAGACCGGCCTCGGGCAGCCTGCCGGACCCGTGCTGCGCATCCCCCTCCCCGCATCCGGTGCGGCCCTGCTCGTCGCCGTCCGCTACTGGTCCGCGGCCGGCTGGCACCGCTTCGGCACGGCCCGGATCGAAGGCGCCCCCGCCGACGCCCCCGCCGTGGACGCGGTCACCCTCGCCGCGCTGACCCCCCGCGAAGGCAACTCCGCTCTCGGCAGCGCGGACCTCGTCGGCCGGGTCGCCGACTCGGTGCACCGCACCGCCGAGTTCATCGCCGACCGCCGCCGGCGCCCGAACGCCCCCGCCCCCGTCGCCTCGGACCGGTTCCTCACCGCGGAACAGTCCCTCCTCCTCGGCCACCCGCTGCACCCGACCCCGAAGAGCCGCGAAGGCCTCTCCGCAGCGGAAGTGCGCAGCTACTCACCCGAACTGCACGGCTCCTTCCCCCTGCACTGGGTGGCGGTCGCGCCCGCCGCGCTCGCCACCGACTCGGCCTGGACCGAGCGGGGCCGTCCCGTCTCCGCCGCCCGGCTGCTGGGCCGCCTCGCGCCCGGGCTCCCGGTGCCCGACGGCGCCACCCCCCTTCCCCTTCACCCCTGGCAGGCCCGCGACCTGCTCCAGCGCCCCGCGGTCGCCGCGCTCCGCGACGCGGGTCTCCTGCGCGACCTCGGTCCCTACGGCGATCCCTGGTACCCCACCTCCTCCATCCGTACCGTCCACCGGCCCGGCGCCCCCGCGATGCTCAAGCTCTCCCTGGGCCTTCGCATCACCAACTCCCGCCGCGAGAACCTCCGCAAGGAACTCCACCGCGGCATCGAGGTGCACCGGCTGCTCCGTACCGGCCTCGCCGAGCAGTGGCAGGCGGCCCACCCAGGCTTCGACATCGTCCGCGACCCCGCCTGGGTCGCCGTCGACGCCCTGGACGGCACCCCCGTCCCCGGGCTCGACGTCATGCTCCGCCACAACCCCTTCCGTCCGGACGACGACGCCCTCTGCATCGCCGCACTCACCGCGCCCCGCCCGTGGCCGGGGCGGACCACCATGACCTCCCGCCTCGCCGAGACCGTCGCGCGTCTCGCCGCCACCACCGGGCGGACCACGTCCGCCGTCTCCGCCGAGTGGTTCCTGCGCTATCTCGACCACGTCGTCCTGCCGGTCCTCGCCTTCGACGCCCTCGCGGGCATCGCCCTCGAAGCGCACCAGCAGAACACGCTGGTCCTCCTCGACCCGGCCGGCTGGCCGGTCGGCGGCCGCTATCGCGACAACCAGGGCTACTACTTCCGCGACTCGCGCCGCGCGGAACTCGAGCGCCGGCTCCCCGGTATCGGCAGCGCCAGCGACACCTTCGTCTCCGACGCCGTCACCGACGAACGCTTCGCCTACTACCTCGGCATCAACAACGTGCTCGGTCTCATCGGTGCCTTCGGATCCCAGCGGCTCGCCGACGAACGCATCCTGCTCGCCGCGTTCCGCCGCTTCCTCGGCAAGGCCGCGGGCCTCGGCCCGCTTCCCGCACGGCTGCTCGATTCGAGCACCCTGCGCTGCAAGGCGAATCTGCTCACCCGCCTGGGAGGCCTCGACGAGCTGGTCGGCCCCGTCGACACCCAGTCCGTCTACGTCACCATCGCCAACCCCCTTCACGATTGACGCGTCCGTACCGACACGGAGAAGAGCCCCGATGCCCTCCACCGACTTCCACACCGGTGCATCCCACATCGGTGCGCCCCGCACCGATGGCTCCCGCACCGTCCCGCCGCAACTCACCGCCCGGCTGCTGCCCCTGCTCGCCGAAGCGGATCTGCTCGACTCCCCGGCGGGCTGGGGCGGCATCACCACGAGGGCCGGCGTCTTCCGCCTGCAACCCGTGCGGCTCGACCGCGACCTGGAGCTGCTCACCCGCTGGATGAACGAACCCGAGGTGGCCGCCTACTGGGAGCTCGCCGGCCCCGCCGCCGTCACCGCCGCCCACGTGCGGGCACAGCTGGACGGGGACAGCCGCAGCATCCCGTGCCTCGGCCTCCTCGACGGCACGCCGATGAGCTACTGGGAGATCTACCGGGCCGACCTCGACCGGCTCTCCGCGCACTACCCGGCGCGCCCCCACGACACGGGTATCCACCTGCTCATCGGAGACGGCACGAACCGCGGCCGGGGTCTGGGCACCGCGCTCCTGCGCTCCGTCACCGACCTCGTCTTCGACAACCACCCACGCTGCATGCGCGTCATCGCCGAACCGGACATCCGCAACACCCCCTCCGTATCAGCCTTCCTGAACTCCGGCTTCCGCTGTTCCGCAGAGATCGAACTGCCGGACAAGCGCGCCGCGCTGATGATCCGCGAGCGGGCGCTGCGCAATCTCCTCTGAGTGCCGCCCCGCACGTCCCGGATCCCGCACGCACGCTCACCCGCCTTCCGCTCTCCGTGTGCAGCTTCCGCACTTCTCCCTTCGAAAACTCTGCGTCGCGCAGCAAAGTTCCCGATCTCCGAGGAGTCCCGTGCAGAATTTCTCCGCAGCCCCCGACTCCGCAGCCCCCGACTCCGCGGCCCCCACTTCGCGGACAGCGCGCCCCCGTCACCCCAACACCCTTGCACCCCTCCCGAACTGAACCCTCGTACCTGGGATTTGGCCTCCTGCCCTCTGCGCGCCAAGATTCTCGGCGAGTTCGGGTACGAGGAGATCATCCGCCCGGTCCCCGCCCCGGCCCCCTCCGGCGACCCCTGGCCCCGCCCCCTCGACCACCGCCGCATCCTCCGCCTGTCCCTTATCCACTCTTCCGAGCCCACGGGACTTTAGTGTTTCGGTGGTCATAGCGTTAGGGAAACGCCCGGTTTACATTCCGAACCCGGAAGCTAAGCCTTTCAGCGCCGATGGTACTGCAGGGGGGACCCTGTGGGAGAGTAGGACGCCGCCGAACAATTATTGTGGGAAAGCCCCGCACCAGCCCTTTGGGGTTCGGTGCGGGGCTTTTCTGCGTTTACGGGCAGATGTGCCGCCTCCTGTAGTGTC
This sequence comes from Streptomyces sp. ICC1, assembly GCF_003287935.1. Lineage (GTDB taxonomy): Bacteria > Actinomycetota > Actinomycetes > Streptomycetales > Streptomycetaceae > Streptomyces > Streptomyces tritrimontium. The sequence goes on along the minus strand of NZ_CP030287.1, from coordinate 8,405,875 downwards.
AGGGGGCATCGTTCGACCAGATTTCTACAGTCACAGTGGAGGCCCCCGGGTGGAGGTCCAGGAGACTCGGGTCCAGACTGACCGAATTTTCACCATTCCGAACATCCTGAGCATGGCTCGCCTCGCCGGCGTACCCCTGTTCCTGTGGCTGATCCTCGCCGAGCATGACGGCTGGGCACTCGCCGTCCTCATGCTCAGCGGGATCAGCGACTACCTGGACGGGAAGCTCGCGCGGCGCTGGAACCAGATCAGCAGCCTCGGCCGGCTCCTGGATCCGGCCGCGGACCGGCTCTACATCCTGTCCACCCTGTTCGGTCTCACGTACCGCGAGATCCTGCCGCTCTGGCTCACCGGCGCACTGCTCGCACGCGAGCTGATGCTGCTGGTCATGGTCTGGATCCTGCGCAGGCACGGCTATCCGCCGCCCCAGGTCAACTTCCTCGGCAAGGCCGCGACCTTCAACCTGATGTACGCGTTCCCCTTCCTCCTGGTGAGCACCTGGTCAGGATGGTTGGCCTGGACGGGGTCAGTTTTGGGATGGGCCTTCGCCGGATGGGGTACAACCCTCTATTGGTGGGCAGGAATCCTATACGTGGTGCAGGTCCGTCGTCTCGTGAAGTCGGACGCCACGGCCGATTGAGCTCGCTCGGCGCCTGGCCGACGCGGAGTAGTTGTCCGGCCACCGTCCGGGACGGGCGAGATCGGCGAAGACGCCGTCTCTCAAGGAGGACTCTCCCGACATGAAGGCCGTCGTAATGGCCGGTGGCGAAGGAACTCGTCTCCGCCCTATGACCTCGAGCATGCCCAAGCCGCTCCTGCCGGTGGCGAACCGGCCGATCATGGAGCACGTGCTCAGGCTCCTCAAGCGCCATGGGCTCAACGAGACCGTGGTCACCGTGCAATTCCTGGCATCGCTCGTCAGGAACTACTTCGGTGACGGCGAGGAGCTCGGCATGGAGCTCACCTACGCCAATGAGGAGAAGCCCCTCGGCACCGCGGGCAGCGTGAAGAACGCCGAGGAGGCTTTGAAGGACGACACCTTCCTCGTCATCTCCGGCGACGCACTCACCGACTTCGACCTGACCGACCTCATCCGCTTCCACAAGGCGAAGGGCGGACTCGTCACCGTCTGCCTCACCCGTGTGCCGAACCCACTGGAATTCGGCATCACCATCGTGGACGAGGAAGGCAAGGTGGAGCGCTTCCTCGAGAAGCCCACCTGGGGCCAGGTCTTCTCGGACACCATCAACACCGGCATCTACGTCATGGAGCCGGAGATCTTCGACTACGTGGACGCGGACGTCTCCGTGGACTGGTCCGGTGACGTCTTCCCGCAGTTGATGAAGGAAGGCCGGCCGATCTACGGCTACGTGGCCGAAGGCTACTGGGAGGACGTGGGCACCCACGAGAGCTATGTGAAGGCCCAGGCCGACGTGCTCGAGGGCAAGGTCCAGGTCGACATGGACGGCTTCGAGATCTCGCCCGGGGTGTGGATCGCCGAAGGCGCCGAGGTGAGCCCCGAGGCGGTGCTGCGCGGACCGCTGTACATCGGGGACTACGCCAAGGTCGAAGCCGGTGTGGAGATCCGCGAGCACACGGTCATCGGGTCGAACGTCGTCGTGAAGAGCGGCGCGTTCCTGCACAAGGCCGTGGTGCACGACAACGTCTACATCGGGCCGCACAGCAACCTGCGCGGCTGCGTCATCGGCAAGAACACCGACATCATGCGGGCCGCCAGGATCGAGGACGGCGCCGTCATCGGCGACGAGTGCCTCGTCGGCGAAGAATCGATCATCCAGGGGAACGTACGGGTCTACCCCTTCAAGACGATCGAGGCCGGCGCCTTCGTCAACACGTCGGTGATCTGGGAGTCCCGGGGGCAGGCGCACCTGTTCGGCGCCCGTGGCGTCACGGGGATCCTGAACGTGGAGATCACCCCCGAACTGGTGGTCCGGCTGGCCGGTGCCTACGCGACGACCCTGAAGAAGGGCGCGACGGTCACCACGGCCCGTGACCACTCCCGAGGCGCGCGAGCACTCAAGCGGGCCGTGATCTCGGCGCTGCAGGCGAGCGCGATCAACGTGCGGGACCTGGAGAACGTCCCGCTGCCCGTGGCGCGCCAGCAGACCGCGCGCGGCAGCGCCGGCGGAATCGTGCTGCGGACCTCGCCGGGGATCCCCGATTCGGTGGACATCATGTTCCTCGACGAGCGGGGTGCGGACCTCTCCCTCCAGCAGCAGCGCAAGCTCGACCGGGTCTACGCGCGGCAGGAGTACCGCCGTGCGTTCCCCGGCGAGATCGGCGACCTGCAGTTCCCGGGCAGCGTCTTCGACGCCTACACGGGCTCGCTGCTGCGGCGGGTGGACACCACCGGGGTCGCGGACTCGGGCCTCAAGGTGGTCGTGGACGCCTCCAACGGCAGCGCCGGACTCGTGCTCCCCAGCCTGCTGGGCCGGCTCGGGGTGGACGCCCTCACCGTCAATCCGGGGCTGGACGAGTCCCGGCCGACGGAGACCGCGGAATCCCGGCGGGCCGGCCTGGTGCGGCTCGGCGAGATCGTGGCGTCCTCGCGCGCGGCCTTCGGCGTCCGCTTCGACCCGGTGGGGGAGCGGATCTCCCTGGTGGACGAGCGCGGGCGGATCATCGAGGACGACCGGGCGTTGCTGGTCATGCTCGATCTCGTGGCGGCCGAGAAGCGCAGCGGCAAGGTGGCGCTGACGGTGACCACCACCCGGATCGCCGAGCAGGTGGCGGCGTACCACGGCACCCAGGTGGAGTGGACGACGACCTCGCCCGACGACCTGACCCGCGTGGGCCGGGCCGAGAACACCATCTTCGGCGGCGACGGCCGGGGCGGTTTCATCGTCCCGGAGTTCAGCAGCGTCTTCGACGGGTCGGCGGCCTTCGTACAACTGATCGGGCTGGTGGCGCGGACGCAGCTCACGCTGAGCCAGATCGATGCCCGGATCCCGCGGGCGCACGTGCTCAAGCGGGACGTGCCGACCCCCTGGGCGGTGAAGGGGCTCGTCATGCGGCGGGTCGTGGAGGCGGCCGGGGACCGGGAGGTGGACACCACCGACGGGGTACGGGTCGTCGAGGCCGACGGGCGGTGGGCGCTGGTGCTGCCGGATCCGGCGGAGGCGGTCACGCACCTGTGGGCGGAAGGGCCGGACGACGCGTCCGCGCAGGCGCTGCTGGACGACTGGGCCGCGGTGGTGGACGGCGCCGGGCACTGAGTCCCGGCGGGCGGTGACGCAGGTCCACGAGTCCGGTGGGCCGGGCGGGGGCCAAGGTCCCTCCCGGTCCGCCGGGCGGGCGCATTCGGTGTCAGCGGCGGCGACATGCGACGATGTGCGGCATGTCGCAGCCGCCCCCCAACCGGAGTTCGTCGCCTCCCCCGGACGGTGTCCGCGGGAACCCCAGGCCCGCGCGGCCGGACGCTTCCATGTCGCTGCTGACGCACGTGATGGACCACAGCCTCGACGAGGGCTACGCGGAGGCCTCCGCCCGGCGCGAGGCGAAGGGCACGGCGGGTCTGCCGCGCACCCTCAAGGCCAAGCTGGGTCTGGCCGCCGGGCTGGTGGTCGCCGCCATGGTCGTCACGCTGGGCGCCGCCGAGGCGCGGGTGGCCGCGCCGGTGCTGGCCAAGGAGCGTCAGGAACTGATCGACCGGGTCGAGCGGGCCGACGCGCACGCCGACGGCCTGGAGCGGGACATCGAGCGGTCGCGGGACGCCGTCGCCGACCGCCAGCGCGAGGCGCTCAAGCAGCACGGCGGCGACCAGGGTCAGCTCGTGGCGCTGCTGTCCGGGGCCACCGAGGTGCACGGGCCCGGGATCAAGCTCACGGTGGACGACGCCAAGGGCTCGTCCACGGGCAACGGCTCCAAGCCGCGCGAGAACACCGGTTTCGCGGACACCGGGCGGCTCCGCGACCGCGATATGCAGAAGATCGTCAACGGGCTGTGGCAGTCCGGGGCGGAGGCGATCTCGATCAACGGGCAGCGGCTGACGTCGCTGTCGGCGATCCGGGCCGCCGGTGACGCGATACTGGTCGACAACAGGCCGCTGGTCCCGCCGTACGAAGTACTGGCGATCGGTGACAAGAAGCGTCTGGGGACGGCGTTCCAGGACTCCGCGGACGGCCAGTACCTGCACGTGCTGCAGGAGAGCTACGGGATCCGCTACACGCTGTCGGCCGAGGCGGACGTGCGCCTCCCGGCCGCGTCGAGCCTGACCGTACGCACGGCAACAGCAGCAGAGCAGCAGAAGGGTGCATCGTGATCGCGGTACTGGGCCTCGTGGTCGGAGTGGTGGTCGGACTTCTCGTCCGCCCCGAAGTACCGGCCGTGGTGGAGCCTTATCTGCCGATCGCCGTGGTGGCGGCGCTGGACGCGGTGTTCGGAGGCCTGCGCGCGATGCTGGACGGCATCTTCGTGGACAAGGTGTTCGTGGTGTCGTTCCTGTCGAACGTGGTCGTGGCCGCGCTGATCGTCTTCCTCGGCGACAAGCTGGGCGTCGGCTCGCAGCTGTCCACGGGCGTGGTGGTCGTCCTGGGCATCCGCATCTTCTCCAACGCCGCGGCCATCCGCCGGCACGTGTTCCGGGCGTGAGGCCGATGAACGTGAACGACACCCCGCCCGAGGAGCCGAGGCCCTCGCAGCAGTCGCCCGAGACCGTGCCCGCCCCGGAGCCCTCTAGACAGAGTAGATCGTCGGCATGGTCGGGTGTGGAGAAGGGGGGGGGTGCGGGGTGGCCGGCGGGCCGGGGGCGCGACGGTCCGTGGCCTCAGCCATCGGAGACCCCCGCGGCCAGCAGCACGGCGTCGCGCGGCTCGAAGTGCAGGGTGACGCGGTCGCCCAGGGCCGGGGTCTCGCGCAGTTCGGGCAGGTCCGCCTTGACGCGGTGGCCCTCGACGTCGACGTAGAGCCGGTGGGTCGAGCCGCGCCACTGCACCTCGGTGATCGTCCCGCTCAGCGCGTTGGGGCCGGCGCCGAGGCCGAGCAGGTGCGGCCGTACGCACAGGGTCGCGCTCGCGCCGACGGCCGCGCCGGCGCGGTCGAGGGCGAGGGGGTGTCCGGCGAACACGGCGCCTTCGGCGGCCACGGTGACCGGCAGCAGGTTGGCGTTGCCGACGAAGGAGGCGGTGAACTCGGTGCGCGGCGCCCGGTACAGCTCCTGCGGGGTGCCGCAGTCCCGCAGCCGGGCCTGGTCCATGACGGCGATCCGGTCGGCCAGGGTCAGCGCTTCGACCTGGTCGTGGGTGACGTACAGGATCGACACGTCGGGCAGTTCGCGGTGCAGGCGGGCCAGTTCGGCGAGCATCCCGGAGCGCAGCTGCGCGTCGAGCGCGGACAGCGGCTCGTCCAGCAGCAGCACCCCGGGCCGGATGGCGAGTGCGCGGGCGATGGCGACGCGCTGCTGCTGGCCGCCGGAGAGTTCGCGCGGGTAGCGCTTGGCGTAGGCGGCCATCCCGGTCATTTCGAGGGCCTCGGCGACGCGGCCGGGTATCTCGGCCTTGGGGGCCTTCTGCGCCTTGAGGCCGAAGGCGACGTTGTCCTCGACGCGCATGTGGGGGAAGAGCGCGTACTGCTGGACGACCATGCCGATGCCGCGCTTGTGGGGCGGGAGCGCGGTGACGTCCCGGCCGCCGATCAGCACCCGGCCCGAGAGCGGCCGCACGAAGCCGGCGACCGCGCGCAGCGCCGTGGTCTTGCCCGAGCCGGAGGGCCCGAGCAGGGCCATGACCTCGCCGGGCTCGACGGTGAGGTCGAGCCTGTCCAGGACGGTGTGGCCGGCGTAGGCGACCGAGACCGACTCGAAGCGGATGCCGCTCACGCGCCGGGCTCCCGATCCCGCTGCTGCTGCTCCAGCACCCCGGGGAGTTCCGCGATGGAGGCCAGGACGTGGGTGGCGCCGTTCTCCCGCAGGGTCGCGCGGTCGTGGGCGCCGGTGAGGACGCCCGCCACGAGGCCGGCGCCGGAGCGGACGCCGCCGAGCATGTCGTAGGCCGTGTCGCCGGCGACCACGGTGTGGCGTACGTCGGCCACGGCGCCCGTGCGCAGGAAGGCGGCCAGCACCATGTCCGGGTAGGGCCGGCCGCGGCCGCCCGCGTCGGCGGGGCACAGGGTGAGGTCGGCCAGGTCCTGCCAGCCGAGGGCGTCGAGGATGGCGTCCTGGGTGACGCGGGCGAAGCCGGTGGTGAGGACGACGGTGCGGCCCTCCGCGCGCAGTTGCTCGATGGCGGCGCGGGCGCCGGGGAGCGGGGCGATGAGGCCGCCGTCGACGAGTTCCCCGTAGGCCTCCTCGAAGGCGGAGTTGGCGCGCTGGGCGAGGTCCTCGGCGCCGAAGAGGTGGCGGAAGACCGAGATCTTCGACTCGCCCATGGTGTCGCGGACGTACTGGAGCTTGGTGTCGTGGTCGGCGCTGCCCGGCTCGACGCCGAGGCGTTCGGCGGCCCGCTCGAAGGCGCGCTCGACGAGGCCGCCGTCGGCGACGGTGGTGCCGGCCATGTCGAGGACGATCAGCTTGCGGTCGTCGCTCGCGTTGCCGTTGCCGTTGCCGTTGCCGTTGTCGTGGCCGTGGCCCTGGCCGTGGCCCTGGCCGTGGGGGGTGTTGTCGGTCATGGTGCTTACCAGCCCAGTTCGTTCGCGGTGGTCTCGGCTATGGCGGGCGAGCAGGTCATGCCCCGGCCGCCGGGTCCGGTCACCAGCCAGACGCCGTCGGCCACCTGCTGGCGGTGGACGACGCGGGTGGTGTCGGTGCACTGCGCGTACACACCCGCCCAGCGGTGCCTGATCTTCGGCAGCGGGCGGCCCAGGAAGGACTCGACCACCTCGGTGAGGTGCTCGTAGGGGTCTTCGAGGGTGTCGAACGCGAAGGGGTGCTCGTATTCGTGGGTGTCGCCGATGGTCAGGCCGCCGTCGCGGCGCTGGACCATCAGGAGCTGCATCTTGTGCGCGGCGGCGACCGGCGCCTGGGCCTGCTCGGCGTTGAGCTCGTCGAGGGCCGCCGATTTGTAGGCGGGGTAGTAGCGGAAGCTGTCGGCGTCGGCGACCGAGGTGGTCAGCGCCTCGCCGAGGGGTGCGGTCTGCATCATCTGGAGCCGGACGCGGCGCACGGGCAGTTCGGGCGCCAGCTCGCGGACGAGGCCGGACAGCCAGGCGCCGGTGGCCAGGACGACGGCGTCGCCCCGGTGGACGGCGCCGTGGTCGTCGCGGACGGCGCCGGCGCCGACGACCTCGCGCACCTCGCGGCCGGGGAGGAAGGTGTAGCGGCCGCTCGCCCGCAGGGCCTCGCGCAGGTGGAGCTGGGCGGTGCGCGGTTCGACGGCGGCGTCGCGTTCGCACCACAGCGCTGCCTCGAAGGCGCCGCGCAGCGCGGGGTTGAGCTCCCGGGCCTCGGCCGCGGTGACCAGCTTGTAGCCGCGGTCGGCGGCGTCGGGGCGGGCGACGGCCGCCTCGGCGACGGCGTACTCGCGGGCGCCCCGGACCGGGGTGAGGGAGCCGATGGCGCGGAAGCCCAGGCCGGGCACCCGTCCGCCGATCCCCTCCCAGAGCTCGCGGGCCCGCAGGGCGGTGTCGAGTTCCTCGCCCCCGGCCCGTCCGCTGACCCAGATCTGGCCGAAATTGCGCAATGAAGCGCCCCGGGCCTCCGCCTCTCGCTCGATCTGGACGACCTCGTGGCCGCGTTCGACTGCTTGCCAGGCGTGCATGGTGCCGACCACGCCGCCTCCGACGACTATGACTCTCACGTGCTCCACGGTGGCGGCGGCCCGTGACCCGGGAGGATCGCGCGGGCGACGCCCCGGTGAACAGCCCTCGACGCTTGGACTAGACCCGTTACCGTTCCGTGATGTCAGTACGCCCCTTTTCCCACCTCCCAGGTGGTTCGTGCGGGACTATTCGGGCCGCAGGCGGGTCGTGAAGCTGAACCGGTCACCACGGTAGAGCGAACGCACCCGCTCCAGCGGCCGGCCCTCCCGGTCCCGCGAGAAGCGGTGGATGAGCAGCATCGGGAGCGCGGGCGGGGTGCCGATCAGCAGGGCCTCGCGGGGGGTGGCCAGCACCGTCTCCAGCTTCTCGTCTGCGTCGCCGAAGGAGATGCCGAGGCTGTCGTGGAGGTATCCGTAGAAGGAGGAGTCCGGCTGGAAATCGACGTCGAGGCGGGGCGCGCGGGCGACCTGGATGTACGTGCTCTCCAGTCCGACCCGCTCGTCGTCGGCGAGCAGCACCCGCTCCAGGTGCCAGACCGGCTCCCCGGGCTCGGCGCCGATGCCCGGGGCCACGTCGGCCGGGCAGGGGAACCGCTCCAGGCCGATCAGGTTGCGCCCGGGAGTGCGGCCCTGGCGGCGTACGCCCTCGGTGTAACTGGCCAGCGACAGCGGCTGTTCGAGCTTGGGCCCGGCGACGACGGTGCCGCGGCCCGAGCGGCGCAGCCGGCCTTCGAGCAGCAGCTCGCGCAGGGCCTGGCGGACGGTCTCGCGGGAGACCTCGTACTGCTCGGCGAGGTCGCGCTCGGTGGGCAGCGGGCCGCCCTCGCCGAGCTCGTCGAGCAGCCCGGCGATGCGGGCCTTGACGGCGTAGTACTTGGGGATGCGGCCGTGCTCCGGGATGCCCGAACGGACGGGCTGGCCGGGCTGGTGGCGGTGCGGGTACCCGGTCGGGTACGGGGTCGGTTCTTCCACGCTCGGACTCTACGTGGGCCGGGTGTACGGGCCTGCGCGCTACAGGGGCGAGGTGCGCAGGCGGCGGGCTCCGAACAGGAGGCCGGCGCCGCCCACGAGGGCGGCGCCGGCGCCGGCCCCGTACACCCAGGCCGGCCGGCCGGGACCGCCGGTACCGGCGAGCGCCCCGGCTTCCCCGGTCTCGCCCGCGCCGGGTCCCTCGATGTCGAAGCGGTAGCCGCCGGCCTCGCCGACCCAGTCGCCGTCGTCGCCCTTGCGCTGGACGAGGGCGGCGTCGGCCACGGCTTCGCCGAGCGGGGTTCCGGGGGCGAAGGCGAGCCGGACGGTGACGGTCACGGACCCGCCGGGGCCGACGGTGAAGCCGGAGAAGGCGTCGCCGCCGTCGAAGACGGCGATGATCTCGTCCCGGTCGGTGTGCTCCAGGCTGACGGGGAAGCCGCCGCCGGGCGCGCCCGGGGCGTCGAACTCCATCCGGAAGTGGGCGGGTCGCAGGGTGCGGGCCTTGTCGGTGAAGACGACGACGGGGTGGATGGCCGTGCACTGGGAGGCGGTGGTGTTGGTGAGGTCGAGGTACCAGGTCTGCGGTGCGCCGCCGGTCCGGTAGACGGCCGGGCCGCCGCGGATGCGCGCGCCGATGGGGAACTGCGTGCTCTTCCCGTCGCCGCAGCTGGCCTCGACGCGGGAGGGCAGCGCGGGTGCGGGGCGGGCCCCGCCGCCGGTGCCGATGTCCGCGGCCGCGGTGGGGGCGGCAGCGGCGGTGACGGCGACGAGGACGGCGGAGAGGGCAAGGGCTTTGCGCAGTCGCATGGCAGACCTTCGCTACTCGCCGGCGGACAGGACGATAGTCGGACGAGGCGACAATCACCCCGGCCCTGCCCGCACCCTCCCACGCGCCCGCGACCCCTTGTCCAGCACCACGCCCGACCCCTCCCGCCGAGAAGAGGAGCGCGTCGGACGCGTCAGATGCTTATAAGCGACGGGCGCGGTCGGCTGCGCGTGCTGGTGATGCTCGCCCTCAACCGCAGCGGGCGCCAGGCCGACGCCCTCGCCGTCTACCTCCGTCTGGCCGCCCGCCTCACCCACGAGACTGGCAACCATGCCTACGAACAGCTCGTCAGCCTGCTCCTGAGCGTCCGCGACTGTCACCACCGGCTCGGTACGCCGGACGACTTCACCACGTACGTCACCGACCTGCGCGCCGCCCAGAAGCGGAAGCGGAACCTGATGCGCCTGATGGAGGAGCATGGCTTGTGAGCCAGGATGGCGTGGCCGGACACCCGGGCGCCCGGTGTGCACCTCACAGATCAGGCTGCGCTCGAGCCCGACGGAGGACCGTCGCCCGTCGGCAGGCGGGGTACGAGGTGCTCCAGGAAGGGGCGCCGGGCCGAGGGCGGTGGTTGCCGCGCAGTCCCGCCGGGGACGCGCGGCGGGGGACGGGATGGACGTCAGGATGCTGGCTGTCGAGACTGGGTCCTCGTTGGTCCAGGCCGCCAAGGAAGCCGCCGCTGATCGATCGCGACTGCCGGGACGCAGCGGCGCAGGCGCATCACCGGGACCGTCCAGCAGGTCGATCCCCGGGTGGTCGTCAATCCCGTGCAGGCCCGGAACCTGCTCTGTGCGGTCTCCTACGTCGGTGGTTACGGGCGGGCGCGGGGGCGGAGGCTGGTCGGCCTCTTCGCCGGGATGTACTACGGGGGTTGCGGCCGGCCGAAGCCGTGGCGGTTACGTTGCCGGACTGCGAAGTGCCGACGGAGGGGTGGGGCAGCGTGGTCCTTCATGCCACCCGCCCCTCCGTCGGCAAGAAGTGGACCGACAGCGGACGGAATCACGACCTGCGCGGTCTGAAGAGTCGCCCGCCAGGTGGCACGCGCACGGTGCCACTCCCGCACGAACTCGTCAGCCTGTGGCGGGAGAGCGTCGATACCTTCGGCACCGCGGACCACGGTCGGCTGTTCTTCAACGAGAAGGGCGGCATCGTGGGATCCACCACCTACGACCGTGCTTGGTACGAGGCCCGCGAACTCGTGCTTTCGCCGGGCCTGGTGGCATCCCCCTCGCCCGCCCCTACGACCTGTGGCACTCGGCCCTGTCCACCTGGCTGAACGCCGGCGTCGATTCCACCGAAGTCGCCGAACGGGCTGGGAACAGCGTGGAGGTCCTCATGACCCGGTATGCGAAGTGCCTTTATGGGCACCAGGCCCTCGCGAACAAACGCATCGACGCGCTTCTGGACGAGTACAACTGAGGGGCCGTCATGATTCTCATGGAGAATCAAGCGGTCCGCGTAGACCTTGCGTCCCACGCATATCCCGTGCGAGCCGGTTTCACGCGGTCGGGCACGCCCGATCTCGTACACGTGTCGAGGCAAAAGTGCAGGTCAGAGACGTGTGAGGGTCAAGGTGATAGAAAGTGCAACGGTCACACAGGCCGTGTGTCTTTTGGCATGAACAAGAAAGCCTCTGACTTGCATTTCTGCAGGTCAGAGGCTTCTTCAGCACTTCTTGCGAAGTGCCCCCGGCAGGATTCGAACCTGCGCACACGGCTCCGGAGGCCGTTGGCTGCCCAGACGTTTTCGCAGGTCAGAGGCTTATCTGACCATCCGTCAAGCCTGCGGTCCCATGCATGTCCCACGAAGCAGAAATGACCCAAATGACTGTTTCGCTTCGATGGTACCGTCCCGCGTGGCCCGTGTCCGCACTCTGGAAATATTCTCACCTGGTCCCGACGTTCCACCCCGGCAACAGCAAGATCGGTACGGGGGAGGTGTCGGGCCTGAAACTGTTCAACACGAAAAGCGGCGTGACTGAGGTCACGCCGCGTCTGGCCGAGGTCGAGGCCGATGTGCAGGACCTTGTCGAGGCGCACATGCAGACGATGCTCGGCGTCCGGTTCCTGGCGAGCGAGTACAGAACCGGACCGGTTCACGCCGGCCGCATCGACTCGCTCGGCATCGACGAGAACGGCGCACCGGTGATCGTCGAGTACAAGCGCGGAACCGACGCAGGAGTCATAAACCAGGGTCTCTTCTACATGGCCTGGCTGCTTGACCACCGGGATACGTTCCGGCACCTGGTCCGTGACCGGCTCGGGGCCCACGCCGCGGCCCAGGTGCTCTGGAGCGCACCGAGGCTGATCTGCGTGGCCGGCGACTTCACCCGCTACGACATCCACGCCGTCCGCGAACACCGGCACGCCATCGACCTGGTCCGCTACCGGTACTTCGGCAGCGAGCACGTCGGCCTTGAGACGGTGGCCTCCTTCGCCGGCCGCGCCGTGGCGCCGAAGGCTGGCAGCCGAACCCGGGGCACGGCGAAGGCGCAGCGGACCGCGACGGAGGCCGGGGCCATGGCGGAGCTGGCCGCAGCGGTCGACGAGGCACTGCTCGGGCTCGGCGAGGACCTCACCAAGGTCTCGAACCAGACCTACACGGCCTACCGGCGAATGCAGAACTACGCCTGCCTGGTCCCGCCGAAGAAGGCCAAGCTGCTGGTCTACCTGAAGGCCGACCCGGCGACGGTCGACCTCGTGCCCGGCTTCGCGCGTGACGTGACGGGGCTTGGCCATCACGGCACTGGTGACCTGGAGCTGACGCTCCAGTCCGAGCGGGACCTGGAGCGCGCGGCCGACTACTTCCGGCAGAGCTACGCGCTGGCGTGATGGGCCTGTGCCCAGAGATGGACTGCAGGTGCCGGACGGCTCCGGTTGGGGCTGAGCGACTGGGTTCGTGACGTTGCCTCTCGACGGATCAGGTGTGGGTGGCGGTGGATTTTCAATGATCCGGCGATTCCCCGGTTTGGCTGACCGGGGATCTGCTGCTATGTTCCGCCGCGCCTGGACAGCGAGGGCCGGTGCGCCCGTCACCTGGTGGGTCAGGTCCCAAGGCGGGCTTTGCCCGGGAGCTACTGTTCGTATCCTGCCGTGGACGGGTTTTTGCCACACTGGAGTTGTGACCGAGCCTGAGACGACACCGGAGCCAGATGCCGCATCCAGGCGGCGCTCATGGTGGACGGCCCCTGAGAACAGTCCGTTGCTCGCCGAGCCGTCGTTGTTCCTCACGGTGGAGGCGTCCTACCAGAGTGTCGTCTTGCGGATCCCGTGGAGTGAACCGTCGGCTCGCTGAACTCGACGGTGGGGCTGTAAAGCGCAGCACGCGTGGGGGCGTCGTACTGGCACGGCTTGTGCCGCGCCACGCCGCTGCCGATGCAGTGCTGTTTGCGAGCCGGTTCCTCGGGCGAGTCCAAGAGGCGGCGCCCTACTGCAGTTGTCCCGGGTATGCGGTGAGACCCCGTCGAGGGGGGGATTCGACGGGGTCTCACTCAGACAGTAGCTCTATGACCCGCCGCATCGGGTGTGAAGGCGCGCCTCTGCGTGTTGGCCATCCAGACCGCACTCTCCGCGGGGTGTTCGCCGGTTCAGCGTCTGGGCGCACGCCGATGCGTGGCGGCCGGGGGTGAGGCTGCAACCGGCTTCTGGGCGAGATGGCCGGTGGGGCTGGCGGCGTGGAGTGGGGCTGGCTGGTGGCTGTAGCCGTGAGCCAGTTCGAAGGCGACGTCCTGGATGAGGGCCGCAGGGGCGTGCGTGGAGAGGTGGATGGCCCATGAGGGGTTGTCGGCCGTGTTGCCGCCCCAGATCGTCCAGGCCGGCAGGACGTCTCCTTGCTTGACGAGGGTGTCGAAGCGCAGGCCTGCCCGTTCGGCCGTGGGTGCCGTCCACTCGATTAGCCGGGATCCGACCTTCAAGGGCCAGCCCGTGTCTTCCAGGGGGCGGGAGGCATGGGCGAGGTCTTCCTCCTTTACCGGGGCGCCGGGTCCCTGACCCCAGGAGTCTTCGGTGCTGAGGCTGTTGAGGAGGGCGCGCATGATCTCGACGGGGGTGGCCGGGGTGGCGGTGGCGTGCCAGAGGCGTTCGCCGACGGGTGACTCGTAGGCGGCGATCGTCCAGGCGCTGTCGCCGTGCGTGGCCTCGTGGAGGAACTCGACGCGCAGGGTGAGGGACTCGTGGCTGGCGATGGTGGTCTCGTCGTGTGGCCGCCATTTCTCCCATTCTCCGTTGGTGGCGAAGAAGTCCGTCAGGAGGGCTTCGTGGTCGCCGGGACCGTTGGCGTACACGGGCACCAGTTGGGACGTCTCCTCGGCCGCGGGGCTCGATGGCGCAGCCGGCGGGGTGGGGGAGGACGGAGCCGCGCCCAGGACGGCCAAGGTGTCACGCTCGATGTCGGTGAGTGGGGCCGGTCCGGGGCGGACCGCGACGGTGTGGCGGCGGTGGAAGTCGGCTACGGCCTCGGCTTCGGAGGAGTAGTCCGTCTCCTCTGTGCGGAGATGGTCCTCACCGTGGAGGTGCACGCTCTTGCCCCCGACGTAGGTGCCGACCGCGACGGTGGTCCAGCCGTCATGAGCATGAAGATGGATGATGAGGCGGCCGGCGAGTATGTCGTCGTGAATCCGCTGGGCCTCCCCGGTGTGCTCGCGGATCTCCTCGGGGCTGAGCCACTGCCAGTGCGTCGGGGCGTTGCCGTAGGTCCATTCGGTTTCGATCTCCTCTTGGAGCGCGGCGCTGACCTCCACGATCGCACCGCCCTCCCGGAGGGCTGAGGCGGCCTTGTCGGCATGGTGGGGTTCATCGTGGTCGATTCGGGCCAGCGCCATCGTCGTGTCGCCGGTCGGCCGGAAGCCGTACTCGGCGAGCACGGCGCGGGCGAGGTAGCGCTCGGGGGCGGTGATGGTGGCGACTACGGCGCTGCTGTGGTCGGGGTGGAGGGCCAGGCGGAGATCGACGTCGTCTGTGCGGCGGGGCATGCGGCTCGATTCTCGGGTCCGGCCGGCGGGTGGCTGGCCGGACCCGGGTGGGGTGGGTTTATCGGGAAGGCCGCGGGGAGGCGGCTGGGGCACCCGAGACACCCAACGGCCGGTCCGTCGGCGGCGTCAGAGGCGAATAAGAGCCAGCCGCCGCCCCCGAAGACGGGCGACGTCCCGAAGCCGAACACGAACAAGGACCTGCCGCCCCCGCCGCAGTCCTTCGGCAAGGACATGACGGACATCTTCCGCAACCGGCTGCCGGGCACCGCGGGCCCGAACCCGGAGAAGGCGGCACGCAACTTCATCAAGGACGTCGGGGACGCCTTCGAACGGCGCTTCGGTGGCGCGGAGGCCCGGGAGGCCGGCCGGCAGTGGGCGTCGACCCTGCTCATGGCGACCGGGCGCAAGGAGCTGCCCGACGCACTGGGCGACGCGCTGAAGCCGATCTCCAAGCACCTCGACGACGGGGCGATGAAGGCCCTCACCCAGGGCACGGCGGACGCGATGGGCCAGAGCGTCCTGCAGTCGATGAGGGGCGGGGCCGTGCGCGGCCTGTTCGAAGGTGCCCACGCGGCGGTCTCGGAGGGCACGTACAACCTGATCTTCTCGGACGAGCACACCTTCAAGACGTCCGGGCTGACCTTCGGCTCCGGCATCGTCGAGGGCCGCTTGGGGCACCTGCTGGAGACCGGCGGCGAAAAGCTGGGGATGGGATTGCGCGGCTCCCTCGGAATGGACACCCCGGACTTCGGCCACGGCGGGGGCAGTGGGAGCGGCGGGTCGTCGGGGCTCACCGACGACATGCCCGACCTCGCGCTGGACGAGTTCTTCGCGGAGCCGGACACCGGCGGCCTCACCGGCGACATGCCCGACCTCGGCCTGAACCGGCTCTTCGCCGAGACGGACGACGACCTCGAATACCTGGACGTCGACGAGGACCCGGACTACCTCGCGGGCGAGGGCGGCCCGTCCGGGGCCGGCCGGGACACTCCGCAGGGCGCCCCGATTCCGGTCGCCACCACCTCGGCGCCGGCCCCGGGGGCTGGCCAGGGGGCCGGCCAGGGCGCGCCCGGCGGCTCCGCCGCGACCGCGGCGAACACACCGGCTACGGCGAACAACCCGGCCGGCGCGAACGGTCCGGCCAACTCGACCTCCCCGAACGCCACCGGGCAGAAGGCCGCGGGCGACCCGGCGTCCCCCACGGTCTCCGCCACCGACGGCGACACCGCTCCCGCGAGTCAGCCTGCCGGTCTCGTCACCGAGAGCGGAGCCCGGCCGGACGAGGACGGCTCCCCGGCGAACGAGGACGGCGACGCGGCGAACCGACCGGCGACGGACGGGAACACGGACGGCCCCCGCCCCTCCACCGAAAGCGGCACGCAGGCCTGGGAATCCACCGCCCTCGACGACGACGGCACGACCGTGCCGGAGCGCGTCGAACAGAACGGTTCCGCCGCCGCGCATGAAAACACCCCGGGCACCCCTGTCACCACCACGTCCACACCCACACCCACACCCACGTCGATGTCCACGTCCACTGTCGATGCCGCCCAGCCCCAGGGAAGGCTCGCCGCCGACCCGGGGACCGTGGCCTGGGACACCAGCCGGTCCCCCCGGCGCCCGGACGCGGAGACCGAGACCGACACCGGCCCCGTGTCGGAGCAGGAGGGTCCCGCGCCCTCACCCACCACCCCGGTCCCGCCGCCCGCGCTCGGGCCCGCCGAGGATCTGATGTTCCTCACCCAGCCCCACTACGCCTCCGGGGACCAATTCGGCATCGCGGCCGCCCTCATCGCCGACAAGAACCTCTTGGTCATCCTGACGTACGAAGACCCCACGGACAGCGGGAAGGCCGAAGGCATCCGCGCGTTCTACAAGGCCTCCGGAATTCCGGAGAACCGCATCCACGTCGTCATGACGTCCGAGCGGCTGAAGGTCATAGACGTAGAGGCCGAAAAGGGTCCGGTCCGGATCAAGCTCACCAAGAAGAACCAGCTCGGTGTCGGAGACGCCACGAAGCGCGTCGGCCAGGATTTCAGCACCGATCTCCGCACAAAGCTCCGCAAGGGCTGGAACGTCGGTCCCGACGCGGAGCGGGACGCCGCCCTCACCACCTGGCTGGACCGCAAGGGCGTCACCCTGCAGGACGGCGACAAGGTCGCCGTCCTGTGGTCACGCTTCAGCGGCAAGAAGCGTGAAGTGCACATCGAGCACGACACCAGCTACCTCGGCATCGCCCAGATGATCGCCGGGCTCGGCGACATGAAAGCCGTCCTCATCGTCGGCGACTCCGGCCACACCCCGGCAGGCAAGGCCAAATACCAAGCCATAGCCGACTACTTCAACACCGGCGCCCTCCCCGGCGTCAAGGGCGGCACCCGACCCGAAGGCTTCACCGCACAGGTCGCGGACCTCACCGAATTCTGGAAGGACCAGTCCGTCCACACCTGGAACGGGCACACCCGCACCGGCCAGTTCCAACTCTTCGACCACCTCGCCCGCAACGCCACCACCCGCCACCTCGGCTTCCGCAGCGGCAACCTCGAAGCCATGGCCCTCATGGGTTTCGACGTCCGCTACCTCGAAGAACCCAACAGCGAAATGGGCGGCGCCCGGATGGCCGTCTGGCATGCGGACCCGACGGTCACCGCCAGGTCCGCTGACGGCACGAACCGTACGACCGACGGTGGCCTGGCCCCCGGCTACGAGCGCCTCATCGTCACCCACTCCCCCACCCGCTCCGGACAACACCAAAAGGACCTCCCCCTCGACATCCGCAAGGACGCCCAGAAGCACGCCGACTGGCACCGCGACGACAAACTCGCCAAACACCTCGCCCTCACCGAAACCAACGACGAAGCCGCGCTCTCCCGGCCCAAGGGCTTCACCGACGAAGACCTCGCCAACATCGACGCCTACCTCCGCCACGGCGACCCCGGCGCCGGCCTCCGCCCCGAGTTGAGAGCGCGAGTCGCGGACATAGCGTCCGATGCCGCGGCGCAGGCGAAGAGGATCGACGACCTCACGAAGGAGATCGCGGCCACCGACAAGGCCATCCAGAAGGCGCGGGGCAACACGAACGGGACTCCGGGAACCTCGCAGAGCACGCCACCTGCCGCCACAACCTCCACCTCGACCACGGCCACACCCACGGCCGAAGCCACAGCCACAGCCACGGCCGAAGCCACAGCCACGACCACGGCCTCGGCCTCGGTCGCGAGGATCGTGGCGCAGCACGAGCGCAAGAGGACGGCGTTCCAGCAGAGCCTCACCCAGAGCCAGGAAAGACTGCTGCAACGCCAGACCGAGTTCGCCGAACTCTTCTCGTCCGAGGCGGGCCACGAACGCCTGTCCGTCCTGCGCGCCCGCAACATCCACGCCCAGTCCGCGACCCACCTCCTCAACGAACCGGAGCAGCAGCAGCCGAACCCGGCGGACACCGCCGAAACCCCGGAGTCCCGTCTCGCCCCGGCAGACGCACCCGACTGGACGACCAGCCAGGCGCCGGGGTCCCGGCCGCAGCGCGGCGGCTCCCGGGGCGACGGTGCCCACCGCGGTCAGGACTCCGGCCGGGGCGGGAACGCGAGCGGCCGAGGGAGCGGTCGAGGAGGAGCCGCGAGCAACCGCGGCGGCGCCGCGCACCCGGTCACCGTGAGCAGCGGCACCGGCACGCCCGCCCGCGGCGGCGGACCGCAGCCGGGGCGCGGAGGCCAGCCCCCACGCGGCGGTGGCGGCAACAGGGGTACGGGCGGTACGAACCCCACCCGGGGCAGCTCCACGACCTCGTCCCGCGGCGGCAACCCCTCGGTCCGCGGCAGCGGCAGCCCCTCGGTCCGCGGCGGCCGCGCGCCCCGCCCGGCCGCGCCCGCCCCGGTCCCGGCCCCCGACGTGACCACGATCGCGTACGGCAACGACCTCTTCGCCACTCTCATCAACCAACAAGGGCAGGGGCAGGGACAAGGACAGGGCCAAGGGCAGGGCACTCTGTCGGCCTCGGAATACCACGCCCGCGTTCTCCGGAGCGTCACCGGGGCACACCCCACGTCCTACGTCGTCAACGCGATCGTCGGCCACCGGACGATGGCGGAGCCGGGCAGGCTCCAGGAGTTCGTCGACTCCGTCCTCGACGGCCTGTCACCCGCCATGCGCGAGCGGGTCGCGATCGTCGTCGGCGTCAACCATCAGGTGCGCGAAGGCGACGCCGCCGCCGCCCGGTTGCTCGACGACGCGATCGCCGAGGGTACGGCCGGGGTCAACTCCCCGGTGCCGCTCGCCGTGGTCGCCACGCCCCTCCACCCCGCGTCGAGCTTCGCCTACGGCACCGCCCGGAACGCCGCGCTGACGAGCACGGCCACGCGACGGGCGCTGCACGGACTCCTCGACCGCGACACCCACCCGTACGTGTCGTTCATGGACTTCGACGCCTACCCGCACACCACCTCCTCCGGGCGACACGTCTTCGATCACTTCGAGGCGCGGCTCGGCTTCGGGCGGGCGGTGACGGGCTCCGAGAGCCAGGGTCTCCTGCCGCCCCTGCGGCCCCTGCTCATGTCCGGCGGCTACCGGATCCCGCCCACCGGCGACCACGCCGGGCGCTCCCGGCTGGCCGCGGAAACGCTCGGCCGGTGGCAGGAGAGCAACGACGCGGCCAAGGACCCCAAGGCCCGGAAGGAGTCCGATCTGGGTCCGGCGCCCACCGATGTCAGGGCACGGATCGAGGACTTCGACCAGGAGATCCGGCACGACATGCGGGCTCGGGGCAGGATGGCCGCCCTGGCACCTTTCATGCCCTACTCCCCCGAGCCGAACCTCTTCGTCGACGGGCCGGCGACCCTGGTCAGGGCCGAGGAGGGCGAGTTCGACCTGGTCCGGTTCGGCCCCGGAGGGGCGGAGTTCAACGGTCTGGCGAACAGCATCATGCGCCTGGCCGCTTCGGAGATCCGGACGAACGACACGTCCGCCGGACCGGACGTCTCCCTCCCCGCTCCCCCCGCGGACCCGAACGCGGCCGTCACGAACCCGGCCGCTCCGGCGGCAGACCGCACCGCGCCACCCCCGACCACCTGCTGAACTTCCGCACCAAGTACCCGCAGGCCACCGTGGTCAAGCTGGTGCGCGACTACCGCTCCACCCCGCAGGTCGTGCACCTCGCCAACGGCCTGCTGAACCAGGCAAGGGGGCGCGCGGCCGAGCACCGCCTCGAACTGGCCCCCCAGCCCGAGCCCGCCCCCCACCCCGTAGCCTGACGACCCGTCAGATTTGTTGTGCCGTCAGGAGGCCGCACCATGTCGCAGCTGCTGCTGCAAGGGAAGACCGTCATCGTCTCCGGCGTGGGGGCCGGGCTCGGGCATCAGGTGGCCGCCACCGTGGTCCGCGACGGCGGCAACGCCGTGCTCGGCGCGCGGACCGAGGCCAACCTCGCGAAGTCCGCCGCCGAGATCGACCCCGACGGCACGCACACCGCGTACCTGCCGACCGACATCTCCGACGAGCGCCAGTGCGAAGCCCTCGCCGCCCTCGCCCAGGAGCGGTTCGGCGGGGTCGACGCCGTCGTGCACGTCGCCGCCTGGGACTCGTACTTCGGCGGCCTCCAGGACGCCGACTTCGGCACCTGGCAGCAGATCCTCGACGTGAACCTGCTCGGCACCCTGCGCATGACCCGCGCCTGCCTGCCCGCCCTGAAGGCAGCCGGCGGATCCGTCGTGATCATCGGCACACAGTCCGCCATCGCCTCCCCCAACGAGGTGCAGCAGGCCGCCTACGCGGCCTCCAAGGGCGCGCTGACCTCCGCCATGTACTCCATGGCCCGCGAGCTCGGCCCCCACCGCATCCGCGTGAACACCGTGCTCCCCGGCTGGATGTGGGGCCCCCCGGTCCAGGCCTTCGTCACCTTCACCGCGCACACCGAAGGCGTCCCCGAAGCCGAGGTCCACGCGCGGCTCACCGACCGGATGGCGCTGCCGGACCTGGCCACCGACGGGGACGTCGCCGACGCCGCCGCCTTCCTCGCCTCCGACCGGGCGCGAGCGATAACCGGCCAGTCGCTGCTGGTCAACGCCGGTGAGCTGATG
This sequence comes from Streptomyces sp. ICC1, assembly GCF_003287935.1. GTDB lineage: Bacteria > Actinomycetota > Actinomycetes > Streptomycetales > Streptomycetaceae > Streptomyces > Streptomyces tritrimontium. The sequence goes on along the minus strand of NZ_CP030287.1, from coordinate 8,385,325 downwards.
CGATGAGCCCCTCCACCGCCGCGCGAGCGGATCGTATGCTCGGCCCATGACCACTCCGAGTGACGCTCCGACCGACAACTCGATGCGCCGCGCGCTCCGGCGCGCCCGCGACGGCGTCGCGCTCGACGCGACCGAGGCGGCCGTACTCCTGCAGGCGCGCGGCGAGGCCCTGAAGGACCTCGCCGCCTCCGCCGCCCGCGTACGGGACTCCGGGCTCGAAGCCGCCGGCCGGCCCGGCGTCATCACGTACTCGCGCAAGGTCTTCATCCCCCTCACCCGCCTGTGCCGTGACAAGTGCCACTACTGCACCTTCGTCACCGTCCCGGGCAAGCTCCGCCGCGACGGGCACGGAATGTACCTGTCCCCCGACGAGGTCCTCGACATCGCCCGCCAGGGCGCTGCCATGGGCTGCAAGGAAGCCCTCTTCACGCTCGGCGACCGGCCCGAGGACCGCTGGCCCGAGGCCCGCGAGTGGCTCGACGCGCACGGCTACGACGACACCCTGGCCTACGTGCGCGCCATGGCCATCCGCGTCCTGGAGGAGACGGGCCTCCTCCCGCACCTCAACCCCGGCGTCCTGTCCTGGTCCGAGCTGCAGCGGCTCAAGCCCGTCGCCCCCTCGATGGGCATGATGCTGGAGACCACGGCCACCCGGCTGTGGTCCGAGCCCGGCGGCCCGCACCACGGTTCCCCCGACAAGGAGCCGGCCGTCCGGCTGCGCGTCCTGGAGGACGCGGGCCGCTCCAACGTGCCCTTCACCACCGGGGTGCTGATCGGGATCGGCGAGTCGTACGACGAGCGCGCCGAAGCCTTCTTCGAGCTCCGCCGGATCCAGCGCAGCTACCACGGCATCCAGGAAGTCATCGTCCAGAACTTCCGCGCCAAGCCGGACACGGCCATGCGCGGCATGCCGGACGCCGAGCTGGAGGAGCTGGCGGCCGCCATCGCGGTGGCCCGCCACATCCTCGGCCCCTCGGCCCGGATCCAGGCTCCGCCGAACCTCGTCGACTCCGAGTACGCGCTGCTCATCGGCGCCGGCATCGACGACTGGGGCGGGGTCTCCCCGCTGACCCCCGACCACGTCAACCCCGAGCGCCCCTGGCCGCACATCGAGGAGCTGGCCGAGCGGACGGCTGCCGCCGGGTTCGAGCTGCGCGAACGCCTGACCATCTATCCGGAGTTCCTGCAGCGCGGCGAGCCCTGGCTGGACCCCCGGCTGCTGCCGCACGTGCGCGCGCTGGCCGATCCGCAGACGGGTCTGGCGGACGAGTCGGCGCGCGTGGAGGGCCGCCCGTGGCAGGAGCCGGACGAGGGCTTCACGGCGTACGGGCGCACCGATCTGCACGCCACCATCGACACGCAGGGCCGGACCGGCGACCGCCGCGACGACTTCGACGACGTGTACGGGGACTGGGACGCCCTGCGCGAGGCCGCGGCGCCCGGCATGGTCGCGGAGCGCATCGACACGGACGTGCGGGCGGCGCTGGCCCAGGCCGCCGACGATCCGACGAGGCTCACCGACGAGCAGGCGCTCGCGCTGCTGCACGCGGACGGCCCGGCGCTGGACGCGCTCTGCGGGATCGCCGATGACCTGCGCAAGTCGGTGGTCGGCGACGAGGTGACGTACATCGTCACGCGGAACATCAACTTCACCAACGTCTGCTACACCGGCTGCCGTTTCTGCGCCTTCGCGCAGCGCCGCACCGACGCCGACGCGTACACCCTCTCCCTGGACCAGGTCGCGGACCGCGCGGCCCAGGCGTGGGACGTGGGCGCGGTCGAGGTGTGCATGCAGGGCGGCATCCACCCGGACCTGCCGGGGACGGCCTACTTCGACATCGCGCGGGCGGTGAAGGAGCGGGTGCCCGGCATGCACGTGCACGCCTTCTCCCCGATGGAGGTGGTCAACGGCGCGACGCGTACGGGGATGTCGGTGCGGGACTGGCTGACGGCGGCCAAGGAGGCGGGGCTCGACTCGATCCCGGGCACGGCGGCGGAGATCCTGGACGACGAGGTCCGCTGGGTGCTGACCAAGGGCAAGCTGCCGACGGCGGACTGGATCGACGTGATCAGCACCGCCCACGAGCTGGGCATCCGCTCGTCCTCGACGATGATGTACGGGCACGTGGACCAGCCCCGGCACTGGCTCGGCCACTTCCGCACGCTGGCCCGCGTGCAGCGGGCCGCCCTGGACAAGGGTGTGGAGGGCTTCACGGAGTTCGTGACGCTGCCGTTCATCCACACGAACGCCCCGGTGTACCTGGCGGGCATCGCCCGGCCCGGCCCGACGGTGCGCGACAACCGGGCGGTGACGGCGATGGCGCGGATCCTGCTGCATCCGTACATCCCCAACATCCAGACGAGCTGGGTGAAGCTGGGCTCGGAGGGCGCGGCGGAGATGCTGCGGTCGGGCGCCAACGACCTGGGCGGGACGCTGATGGAGGAGACCATCTCCCGGATGGCGGGGTCGGGTTACGGCTCGTACAAGTCGGTGCGGGACCTGATCGCGGTCGCGGAGTCGGCGGGCCGGCCCGCGAAGGCCCGTACGACCCTCTACGGGGAGGTGCCGCGGGAGCGCCAGGACGCTGCGCGCGCCTCGGACGGGCACCTGCCGGAGCTGCTGCCGGTCCTGGACTGAGGCGGCGCCGCGCACGCGCGGGCCCGGCCGGGGGTGTTTGCGTCCCGGTCGGGCCCGCGCGCGTCCTGCGGGGCGGGTCAGCCCACCAGGAGGTCCTTCTTCAGCTGCTTGAGCTCGCGGGCGTCGATGCCGAGGCCGCTCTTGAGGTAGTTGTCGAAGGTGCCGTACGTGGCCTTGACCTCGGCGTAGCCGGCGTTGAGGTACTCCGGGCGGACGTCGAGCATCGGCTTGTAGACGGCGGCCTGGGCGGCCGGCAGGTGCGAGAGGACCGCGTCGTTGGCGGCCTTGCGGTAGTCGTTGCTGGCCAGGTAGTCGGCCATGACGGTCTCGCTCGGCACGCCGAGGGCGGTGAGCAGGGAGGCGTTCGCCCAGCCCGTGCGGTCCTTGCCCGCGGTGCAGTGGAAGAGGACGGCGCGGTCGCGGTCGCGCTCCATGCCTTCGAAGACCTGCGTGTAGGCCTTCTTGCCGCCTTCGCCGCTGACCATGGCCTTCTCGGCGTCGACCATGGCCTTGACGGCCTCTTCGGGCGACTTGGGCAGGGTCTGGAAGGACGGGGAGCCCGCGAAGACGTCGGCGACGACGTACGTGGCGCCCGCGGGGACCTTGTCGGCGTCCTTGGTGCGCTCGCTCTCCATGCGGAGGTCGAAGACGGTCTTGACGCGCAGCCGCTGGAGCTTGGCGAGGTCGTTGTCGGTCAGCTTGTTGAGGGCGTCGGAGCGGTAGATCTCGCCCATCTTGACCCACTGGCCGGTGGTGGTGCGGTAGCCGCCCGCGTCACGGAAGTTGGCGGTGCCCTCCAACGTGATGAGCCGGTCGGCCAGGCGCAGGCCCTCGCCGCGCTCGGGCTTGAAGTCGAACCACTGCCGGTCGGCGGCGGGCAGCCCCGAGACGACGGCCTGGCCCTGGGCGCCGCCCTTGGCGACGACCTTGCCGTTCGCCTTGATCTCGACGCGCTTGGTGCCCTTGGCGCTCCACTTCAGCGTGTACGAGCCGTCCGCGCCCGCGGTGACGGCGGCCTCGGTGAAGGGGATGGCGGAGCGGCCGTGGTGCTGGCCGGCCCAGGGGAAGTCCCACCCGGAGGCGGCGGTGGCGGCGGGGGCCGCGACCAGGGTGAGGGTGAGCGTGGAGGCGACGACGGTCGCGGCGAGCAGTGCCTTCTTCATGCCCCCGAGACTGTTGGCCTCCGGACAACGCCGTGTGAACACGGCATGGCCGGAATCGACCGGCGGGAAGGCGGGTGGCAAAACGTGCCATGCGCCTGGCCGGCGGTGGGACGGGACTGCCCCGGGCTCCGCCCCGGACCCGAACCCCTGGGGCTCCGCCCCCGGACCCCCTGGCTACGGCAGGGCGTACGGGGCGGTCGTGCCGAGGTGGTCGATCGCGGATCCGGCGGCCGCCGAGCCGACCGCGATGCCCGCGAAGATCGCGGTGACGGCCAGGGTCATCCCCTCGTTCAGCCGGCCCGGCCCGGCCCGGAACGGCTTAGGCTCCCCGGGTGACACCCCGAGACGTCGAACCCCGACTGCTGCGCTCCTTCCTGGCCGTGGCCGAGGAACTGCACTTCACCCGTGCCGCCGCCCGCCTCCACTTCGCCCAGCAGGCCCTGAGCCGCGATGTGCGCCGCCTCGAAGGGATCCTCGGCGCGGCCCTGTTCGCCCGCACCACCCGCGCCGTCGAGCTGACCTCCGACGGGGAGCGGCTGGTCCCCCTGGCCCGGAGCGTGCTGCGCGCCCACGAGGAGCTGGCCGCCGCCTTCGCCGGGGACGCCGCCGCCCGCCCGCTGCTCGTCGACCTCAACACCGACGGCCCCGGCACCGCCCGCACCGTCCTGGACCGGGCCCGCGAGCTCGCCCCCGACTGCGAGCTGATGGCCCGCTTCGAATCCGGGCTCACCCACGCCGCCGCCGAGATCGCCGCCGGCCGCCTCGACGTCTCCTTCGGGTACGCCGACGGCCTCGACCCGGCGCTGCGGGCCCGCCTCGCGCAGGCGCCCGTACGGTACGAGCCGCTCGCGGTGGTGCTGCCCGACGGGCACGCGCTGGCCGCGCGGGAATCCGTACCGCTGGCGGCGCTCGCCGGGGAGACCGTGTACGCCGGGGCCGGGAACCCGCGCACCCTGGAGTGGACCGGGCTGGCGCGCGAGCTGTTCGCCGGGCGGGGCATCGAGCCCGCGCCGCCCGCGCCGGTGGCGGTCGGCAAGGACGAGTTCCGCCGGGTCATGGCCAAGACCGGCAATCCGGTCCTGGCCACGGTCGACTTCGCCGATCTGCCCGGCTGCGTCAAACGCCCGCTGACCGGCCCGGTACCCCTGTCGCCGCTCGCGATGGTGTGGCGCAAGGGCCTCGCCCATCCCGGGCTCGACGCACTGCGCTCCGCCGCCGCCGCCCTCGCCGCCGAGCGCGGCTGGCTGGAAGTGCCCCCGGACAGCTGGCTGCCCGCGCTCACACCCGGCCCCGGCGGCGGGTGAGAGCAAGGTTTCCCGCCGGTCATCCGGCGGGGACCGGGGCCGAAACGAGCTGTTCCTACGGTCGTCACCACGGACGAGACGCGACGTGATCGCAGCAGCTGTGGAGGCGTGTGATGACCAGTACGACCGCACCGCGCAAGGGGGGCCGCTGGATCGAGCGGTGGGAACCCGAGGACGAGGCCTTCTGGAAGGAGACGGGGGAGAAGACCGCCCGCCGCAACCTGGTCTACTCCGTCCTCTCCGAGCACATCGGGTTCTCGATCTGGTCCCTGTGGTCGGTGATGGTGCTCTTCATGGGCCCGCAGTACGGGATCGACCCCGCCGGCAAGTTCTTCCTCATCGCCACCGCCACCTGCGTGGGCGCCCTCGTCCGCGTGCCCTACACCTTCGCCGTGGCCCGCTTCGGCGGCCGGAACTGGACGATCGTCAGCGCCCTGCTGCTGCTCGCGCCGACGGCGGCCGCCTGGCTGGTGATGGAGCCCGGGACCTCGTACGGCACGTTCCTGCTGGTGGCCGCGCTGACCGGGGTCGGCGGCGGCAACTTCGCCTCGTCCATGACGAACATCAACGCCTTCTTCCCGCTGCGCAAGAAGGGCTGGGCGCTCGGCCTCAACGCGGGCGGCGGCAACATCGGAGTCCCCGTCGTCCAGCTCGCCGCCCTGCTGGTCATCGGCACTGCCGGGGCCGGCCATCCGCGGCTGCTGCTCGGCGCCTACATCCCGCTGATCGTGATCGCCGCCGTGCTCGCCGCCCTGCGGATGGACAACCTGGCACCCGTGCGCAACGACACCGGCGCCGTGCGGGAGGCCGTCCGCGACGCCCACACCTGGATCATGGCGTTCCTCTACATCGGCACCTTCGGGTCGTTCATCGGCTACAGCTTCGCCTTCGGGCTGGTCCTGCAGACGCAGTTCGGCCGCACCCCGCTCCAGGCGGCCTCGCTCACCTTCATCGGACCGCTCCTCGGCTCCCTGATCCGGCCGGTCGGCGGGGCGCTGGCGGACCGCTTCGGCGGGGCGCGGATCACCCTGGCCACCTTCGTGGCGATGGCGGCGGCGACCGGAGTGGTGATCCTGGCCTCCGTACGGCACTCCCTGCCGGTGTTCCTCGTCGGCTTCGTGGCCCTGTTCGTCCTCAGCGGGCTCGGCAACGGCTCCACCTACAAGATGATCCCCGGCATCTTCCAGGCGAAGGCCCTGGCCCGCGGCATGGCCGGCGAGGAGGCGGCCGCGTACGGGCGGCGGCTGTCCGGCGCCTCCATGGGGATCATCGGGGCGGTCGGCGCGCTCGGCGGGCTCGGCATCAACCTGGTCTTCCGGTCGGCCTTCCTCAGCTCCGGTTCGGGCACGGCGGCCTTCGTGACCTTCCTCGGCTTCTACGCGGCGTGCGTCGCCGTCACCTGGGCGGTATACCTTCGCCGGCCCGCGCGGACGATCATCCCCACGGCGGGCGTGGAGGCGAAGCCGCAGCTCACCTCGGTGTAACGCCGCCAGAACACCGGTTAACGGCACCGAAATACGCGTGAACCGAGCCTGATACGCCCCCAGGGCAGGCTCGGTTCACGCGAAGGCGCTGCCGGATCCGATCCGGTGCGGACGCCGGACCCGATCCGGCGCCGAAGCCGGACGCGATCCGGCCCGGACGCCGGACCCGACCACTGCGCGAGGCAGGTCACCATGTACGACACCCCCACCGGGCCGGCCCCGGCCGCCGGGCCGCTCGCGGGCTTCACCATCGGGGTCACCGCCGCCCGGCGGGCCGACGACCTGATCGCCCTGCTGCGCCGCCGCGGGGCCAATGTGCTGCACGCGCCCGCCCTGCGGATCGTGCCGGTCGCCGACGACACCGAACTGCTCGCCGCGACCAAGGAGCTGATCGGCTGCGCGCCCGACGTGGTCGTGGCCACCACCGCCATCGGCTTCCGGGGCTGGATCGAGGCCGCCGACGGCTGGGGGCTCGGCGAGGAGCTCCTCGCCCGGCTGCGGGACACCGAACTGCTGGCGCGCGGGCCGAAGGTCAAGGGCGTGATCCGGGCCGCCGGGCTCGTCGAGAGCTGGTCCCCGGCCTCGGAATCGCTGGCCGAGGTACTGGACCGGCTGCTGACGGCCGGGGTGGCCGGCCGGCGCATCGCCCTCCAGCTGCACGGGGAGCCGCTGCCCGGGTTCGTCGAGGCCCTGCGCGCGGGGGGCGCCGAGGTGGTCGGCGTGCCGGTGTACCGGTGGATGGCGCCGGAGGACCTCGGACCGCTGGACCGGCTGATCGACGCGGTGGCCGCCGGCGGGGTCGACGCGGTGAGCTTCACCTCCGCGCCGGCCGCCGCCTCGCTGCTGTCACGGGCGGCCGAACGGGGCGTACGGGAACCCGTGCTGCAAGCGCTGACCGGCGGGTCGGTGCTGTCGGCGTGCGTGGGCCCGGTGACGGCCGTGCCGCTGCAGGCGGAGGGCATCGCCACGGTGCAGCCCGAGCGGTTCCGGCTGGGCCCGCTCGTGCAGCTGCTGTGCCGGGAGCTCCCGGGCCGGGCGCGGGTGCTCCCGGTGGCCGGACACCGGCTGGAGCTGCGCGGCCACGCCGTCCTGCTCGACAACGACCTGCGCCCGGTCCCGCCGGCCGGCATGGCCCTGCTGCGGGCGCTGGCCCGCCGCCCGGGCTGGGTGGTGGCCCGCGCCGAACTCCTGCGCGCCCTGCCCGGCGCGGGCCGCGACGAGCACGCGGTGGAAACGGCGATGGCCCGCCTGCGCGTCGCGCTGGGCGCGCCGAACCTGATCCAGACGGTGGTCAAGCGCGGCTACCGGCTGGCCCTGGACGCGGGCGGCTGCGAGGACTGAGGTGAGGGGGCTCGGATCAGCGGGGCACCCGGTGCACGTGGTGCTCCTGGACCTCCGGGAGCAGGCCTGACGCGGCGGCGAAGTCCTTGTCGCTGCGGGGGACAGGATCCGACATTGTCCTCGTCGATCTCGTGTGCCCATGCCTCGCTGAGGGGCCGGTCGCGGTGCAGCCGCCAGACGGCGGTCGAGTCGATCAGGTAGCGGAGCACGTCAGGCGCTGCCCCTCTCCGCCCCGTGCTGACGCCAGAAGCCCTCCTCCTTGCCCGGCACCCGGGTGGTCGATCCGTTAGCGTGCCCGGATGGTCATTGACGGGGTGGAGATGCGGGAGATCCGGGTGGCGGACGCCGCCGGGGTCGCCGAGGCGCTGGAGCGGAACCGGGCGTACATGGCCCCCTACGAGCCCTGGCGGGCCGGGGACTTCTACACCGAGGCCGTGCAGCGGGCGCGGATCGAGGAGCTGCTCGCGGACCGGGAGGCCGGGCGGGCGCGGCCGTTCGTGCTCGTCGCCGCCGGGGAATCCGGCGGGGGCCTCGGGGCGGTCGTCGGGGCGATCAACCTCGTCTCCGTCGTGCGCGGAGCGCTGTGCAGCGGTGCCATCGGCTACTGGGTGGACCAGGGCTGGGCCGGCAAGGGCCTGGCCACCGCCGCGCTGCACGAGCTCTGCCGGATCGCCCGCGACGAGATGGGACTGCACCGGGTCTCGGCGGGCACGCGGGTCGGCAACCTGGCCTCGCAGCGGGTGCTGGCGAAGGCGGGCTTCGAGCAGTACGGGCTCGCGCCCCGCTACCTGCACGTCGGCGGGGACTGGCAGGACCACCGCCTCTTCCAGCGGCTGCTGCACGACCTGTTCTCTTATACACATCT